>NZ_JBHZEN010000080.1:0-11370 GCF_050958625.1 Amycolatopsis sp. 3B14 | reverse complement strand
ACCACCCAGCTACCTTGGGTTTGGTTCAAAGATTGCGCTGCGCGCTAGTCTTTCCAGTTTCGCATCAGGCGCACCCGGCTGCCCTGTTCCCCTGGCGTGATGTCCACTTCGGTCATCAGTGCGCGCATCAATCCTACTCCCCGACCCCTTATCCCCTTGTCGGCTGGGGGTGGGCGCCACTTGCCGTCGTCGGTGATCACGATTTCCACGGAACCCTCGTCGGCGGTGGCAGTCAGCGTCAGGGTGCCGTCGTCCCGGCCGGGGTAGCCGTGTTCGATCGAGTTCGTGCACGCTTCGTCGACAGCCAGGATCACGTCCGCGGCCGCCTCGTCGGGGACGTCGGACTGGGCCAGCCACTGCCGCAACTCCCGCCGCATGGCGACCAGGCTCCCGGGTTCCGCGGGCAGCTCCAGGCGCATCGGGCCAGGCGGGTGCACGTAGACCAGCACCGCCACGTCGTCGTTGTGGCCGGACGGCGGCAACAACCTGTCCAGCAGGTGCTCGGTGATCTCCGCCGACTGCCGGCGCGGCACCTCCCGCACCGCCACCCGCGCGCCTTCGATCGCCTCGTCGATCGGCTGGCCGTGCCGCTCCACCAAGCCGTCCGTGTACAGCAACAGCACCGAACCCGGCCGCAATGGCACCGTCGCACGTGGACGGTCCGCCGACCGGCGCACCGCCAACGGGACCGACAACGCCTGGTCCAGCAGCTGATCACTGCCGTCGGCGTGGCTGAGCACCGCAGACGGGTGACCGGCGCTGGAGTACGTCACGACCCCGGCCACCGGGTCGACCACCGCGCAGAACACCGTGGTGCACAAGGCGCCCGGGATCTGCCGGGCGAACCCGTCCAGCTGGTCCAGCGCCCGCGCGGGATCGCCGTAGCTCAACAGGAGCGCACTGCACGCACTGCGCAGCTGCCCCATCACCGACGCCGCGGCGAGCCCCCTGCCGACACAATCTCCCACGACCACCGCGATCCGGCCGTCCGGCAACCGCGCCACGTCGTACCAGTCGCCGCCGACCTCCAGCGGCCGCACCGCCGGTTCGTACCGCACCGCGAATCCGGCCGGCAGGTCCGTCGGACCCAGGATCGCGTGCTGCAGGGTCAGCGCGACCGCACGCGCCTCGTCGTAGCTGCGGGCCCGGCCGAGCGCCTGCGCGAGCTGCGCCACCAGCATCCCGAACAACGCGCGGTCCTCGGCGCCCAGCACCTGGTCCGCCCGCTCCGCCAACACCACCGAATCACCACTGCCGAGCGTCGCCCCGAGTTCCCGGCTCGCCTCCGCAGGCCAGATCTGCCCCGGCGCCTGACGGCGCGCGCGGTCCAGCCGCTCGTACAGCTCCGGCTCCAGCTCGTCGAACGAACCGGCCTCCGGATCGCCCGCGAGCAACCCGCCACTCTCCACCGTCGGCCAGATAGCCGCCACCACCCGCGTCGCACCGAGGATCGCCCGCAACGCCGACACCCCGGCGTTCAGCACCTCCGCCACATCGGTGGCAGCCGCCAGGTCCGCGGCGAACGCGGCCAGCACCGCCTCCCGGTCCGCCGCCTCCTTCTCGACCGTCACGTCCCGCAGCGTCCCGACCAGCCAAGCCCGCCCGTCGTTCTCGGCGACGCGCGTCAGGGTCAGCGCGGCCCACGCCTCGCTCCCGTCCGGGCGCTCCACCCGGACCGACACCTCGTGCCCGTCACCCAGGTAGCCCACCAGGTCGGCGGCCGGCACGCGCTCGGCCTCCGCACCCAGCCACGGGTACGGCCACGCCATCGGCACGCTATCCCCGCCATACCCGGTGATCGTGGCGAACGCCGGGTTGACCTCGACCACCGTGCCGTCGCTGTCCGCGACGAACACGCCTTCCCGCAACGACTCGAACAACGCGCGACGGAACTCCGACTCGCGCCGCCGCAGACCGGACAGCGCCAGGTTCGCCCGCACCCGCGCCAGCAGCTCCGCGCCGGAAAACGGTTTCGGCAGGTAGTCGTCCGCGCCGGCCTCCAGACCGGACACCGCCGCCTCGACCCCGGCCCGCGCGGACAGGAACAACACCGGCACCGACTTCGTCGCCGGTTCCGCCCGCAACGCCCGGATGAGCCCGAACCCGTCCAGGCGCGGCATCATCACGTCCGACAACACGAGATCCGGGCGGTGCCGCCGCGCCAGCTCCAGCCCCTCGACGCCGTCCCGCGCGAGCAGGACCCGGCCGACCGGGCGCAGCATCCGTGCGATGAACCGGCTCAGATCGTTGTTGTCCTCGACCACCAGCAGCGTCGGCCCCGGCTGCTCGCCGGACTGCGCCGTCTCGCCTGCCCCGTCGACGCGCCACTGCAACGCCTCCTCGCGGTAGGCGGGCGCGGCGGCGAGCGCGAAGTCGACGGCCTTCGGCGGCGCGACCGCAGCAAGCGGCAACCGGACGCAGAACGTGCTCCCGGCCCCCTCCACCGAATCCGCGCACACCGTGCCGTCGTGCAGCCGCACCAGTTCCTGCACCAGCGCCAGCCCGATCCCGGCACCCTCGTGGGAGCGGCCCTCCCGCCCGCGCGCCCGGTGGAACCGCTGGAACAGCCTGGGCAGCTCGTCGGCCGGGATGCCGGCGCCGGTGTCGGCGACCGTCAGCTCGGCGTGCCCGTCCACCTCCCGCAGCCGGACCGCGACCCCGCCCTCCCGCGTGTACTTGAGCCCGTTGGACAGCAGGTTGAGGACGATCTTCTCCCACATGTCCGGGTCGACGACCACCGCGCGGGACAACGGCGGGCAGTCGATCTCGAACCGCAGCCCGGCGCGCCGCACGGCCGGGGCGAAACTCTCCGCGATCTCCGTGGTCAGCGCGGCCAGGTCGTGCGGCGCGGAGTCCGGTTGCAGACGACCGGCTTCGAGCTTGGCGAAGTCGAGCAGGTCGTTCACCAGCCGCCGCAGCCGTCCGGCGTTGCGGTGCACCAGCTCCAGCCGCTCGCGCTGACCGGGCGGCAACGGCTCGGCGGTGTCGGCCAGCGCGTCCTCGGCCGGGCCGGTGATGAGCGTCAGCGGGGTGCGGAACTCGTGGCTGACGTTCGCGAAGAACTCGCTCTTCGCGCGATCCAGTTCGGCCAGCGCCTCCGAGCGGCGGCGCTCGCCCTCGTAGGCGAGCGCGTCGGTGATCAGACTCGACACCTGGCCGCCGAGCAGTTCGAGGAAGGCCCGGTAGTCCGCGTCCAACGCCTGGTAGGCCGACACCCCGAGCACCAGGGCGCCCACCGGCCCCACCCGCCCGGCGGCGACCAGCGGCAGCACCACGGCGCGGTCCGGCGCGGCCGTGCCGACCACCACCGGTTGCACGAAGTCCGGCCCGAACCGCTTCCGCAACCCGTCGCACACCCGGGTCCCGCCGTCCCACAACGGCCAGACCGGTTCCCCGCCGCGATGCAGCACCGCGGGCGCGGCGCGCTCCCCGGGGCCGACCCCGTACGCGGCGGCCAACGACGCCTGCCCCTCGTCGAACAGGTACGCCAGCGCGAACGGCAGATCGGCGCCGTGGCGGCTCAGCGCGGACACCGCCGACCGCGCGGTCTGCGCCACCGACCCGGCCGCCGACACCTCGCCGAGGTCGTTGAGCACTTCCATCCTGCGCTGGCGGACCACCTGCTCGGTGGTGTCCTGGACCGCGACCAGGATGCCCAGCACCTCGCCCCGGTCGCCGGAGATCGGGCTGTAGGAGAACGTCCAGTACGTCTCCTCGAGGTAGTTGTGCCGGTCGAGGAACAGCAGCTGGTTCTCCGAGTAGGTGGCGCCCTGACCGGTCATGACGTGACGCGTCAGCGGACCCAGTTCGGCCCACGCCTCCGCCCAGCACTCCGAGGCCGGCCGCCCGAGGTAGCGCGGGTGCTTCTCGCCCATCGCCGGGCGGTAGGCGTCGTTGTAGAAGACGGTGAGCTCGGGCCCCCACCACACCAGCATCGGGAACCGCGACGACAGCACCAGGCGCAACGCGGCGTGCAGCTCACGCGGCCACTCCCCGATCGGGCCGAGGGCGGTCGCCGTCCAGTCGCGTGCGGCGACCATCGCCCCCATCTCACCCACTGCGTCCAAATAGGACGTGTCAGCCGGACGCGTCATCGACCGTGTCAGCCCTCACCCAGGGCGCATTCGAGAGTCTCGGAAACGGTGAACACCTGCCGCAGATCGGCCGCCTCCAGCGCGCGCAGCACGACTCGGTTGGACGCGACCAGCCGCAGCGGTGTGCCGGCCTCGGCACACCGCTGCTCGGCCTCGACGAGCAGGGACAACCCGGCGGAGCCGAGGAAGTCCACCTGGGACAGGTCGACGATCACCGGCTGCGGCGGCACGGCCGCGCGGCGGGCCTGGTCCATCTCGCTGATCATCGCCGGTGCGGAACACAGGTCCACACCGCCGGAGACGGTCACCACGACGGCGTCCCCGGTCACCCGGTGACGCACCGCGAAAGCTTCTTCGGCCAACGGAACCTCCCGGACACGCGTAGGGACACCTGCGGTGCGTTCAGCCTAATGCGGGACCGGGAAGTCGGCAGATCTCGAGCTTCGTCAGCCCGCCAGCGCCGGCGCGGAATACGCGGCCAGCCGCTCCCGGACGTCCACCGGATCCCAGACCGGCGGCTCGAGGACGCCGGCCGCCACGCCGTCGCACAGGTCCTCGGCGAACCGCGCCACCACCCGTGGCGCGGGCAGGACGTCGGCGCCGAGGTAGGCCAGGACGATCAGGTCCTCGCCGCAGTGCGATTCGACGACCAGCGACCACCCGGTGTCTTCACTCCAGAGAAGGGCGGCGTCGCGGTCGGGGAACTCGGGAAGGCGCCGCTCCAGCGCCAGGTATGCGTTTGCCGGTGGTGGGTCTATCTGCACGAAGTAGGCGTTGCCGCCCAGCCCCAGAGCCTCGGTCACCAGTCGCACGTACCGCCGCAGCCCCCGCGCCTGCGCGTCCTCGTATTCCAGGTACATCTGCCCTCGCACTTCGCCCACCAGATACCCGGCGGGGCGCCCCTGCTTGACGCCTCGCCGGAAACCGGCCCCTTGACGGGTTTGAAACCGCTCATGGCCCAGCCGGGCTACCCCTGGCTCGCGAATCCCAAACCTGCCATTTCACTGTGGGTGTGCGCGCGGGCTGCCTCACGCACGAGCGCTGGGTGACTCCTCACCCTCGATGGTGAACGAGCCCAGCAGCCCGGTGATGTCCAGGATGCGCCGCGCGTAGCGGTCCACGTTGGCCAGCTTCACCGTGCCGCCCTGCTCCTCCGCGCTGGTCTTCGCCCTGATCAGGGCGCTGATGCAGGCCGAGTCGAAGAAGTTGAGGCCTTCGAAGTCGAGCACCAGGTGGATCACGCCGGATCCGAGCAGCTTCTCCACGGCCTGGTCCAGCTGGTCCACCGCGCCGTGGTCGATCTCGCCGAGCAGCAGCACACGTCCGCTGTCGCCGCTGGCCTCCGTGCGCACCACGGAAGCCGTGGCGGACCTTGTCGCGCCTTCGTCCGTCGTCATGGTTCGAACTCTCTCCAAAATCGTGGCGTCGGCTTCGGCCCCGGTTGTCGCCCGACGGCCGTGTGCAATAAGTTTGCCGCAAGCCAACGAACTCTGCGCAACACTGCGGATCGTTCTGCTTACGACCTTCCACCATGCTGGAGCCTGGGAGCGATGACGACAACCTCCGACCGCCAGATCACCACTGTGGTCAGCGATTTCCTTGACGCCCAAAAGGAATCGATCGTCGCGCAGTGGGCCGACTCACCTTTCTTCCGCTCCGTGGCGCAGGATTCCGATCAGGCCGCCGGCGACAGCGCCGAGGTCCTGCGGGGGATCCGCCGGGCCATCGCGGCCGGTGACGCGGACAGCCCGGCCGCCGACGGCTTCAACGACCTGCGCTCGCTGCTCACCGCGCTCGCCTCGCAGCTCGACGGCAACGAGGGTGTGAGCCCGCGCACCGCCGTCGAGGTGAGCGACCTCAAGAAGCCGCTGCTGCGCCTCTGGCAGGAGACCGCGGATGCGGAATTGCTCACAGCGGGCGCCCTGCTGCTCTCCAGCGCGGTGGACACCCTGCGGCTGGTGCTCGTCGAGTCGGCGCTGGCGTCGGCCAAGGAGACCCTGGCCATCCAGCGCGAGCAGCTGACCGAGCTGTCCACGCCGGTCATCAAACTGTGGGACGGGGTGCTGGCGATCCCGCTGATCGGCACCCTGGACAGCATGCGCAGCCAGGTCGCCACCGAGAGCCTGCTGCAGTCGATCATGACCCACCAGGCCAAGGTCGCGATCCTGGACATCACCGGCGTGCCCACGGTCGACACGATGGTGGCCCAGCACCTGCTCAAGACCGCCATGGCGGCGCGGCTGATGGGCGCGGAGTGTGTCATCAGCGGTATCCGCCCGCAGATCGCCAACACGATGGTGCAGCTCGGCATCGACCTCGGTGAGGTCGCCACCCGCGCCCGGCTGGCCGACGCGCTGGCCTACGCCCTCAACCGGCTCGGCCTGCAGGTGGGCTCGTCCGCGGGACCGGGCGTGGTCTGATGGCAGGCATCCCGATCGTCAACCTGAGTGGTGTCCTGCTGGTCACCATCCAGGAGGAGCTCCTCGACCAGTCGGTGGCCGAGTTCGAGTCCGAGCTCACCGAAAAGGTCGTGGAGACCCGCGCCCGGGGTGTGCTCATCGACGTGTCCGTGCTGGACATCATCGACTCGTTCCTCGCCCGCACGCTGCACGACATCGCCGCCATCACCTCGCTGATGGCGGCGCGCACCGTCGTGGTCGGCATGCGGCCTGCCGTGGCCATCACCCTGGTCGAACTCGGCCTGACCCTGCCCGGACTGTCCACGGCGCTCTCCGTCGAGGAGGGTCTGTCACTACTCGCCCCGCCACCGGGGTCATCGCGGACGGCGCTGCGGTGACACGCGCGCCTTCCACGAACACGGTCGCCATCCACGACGAATACGACATCGTGCATGTGCGGCACGCCGCCCGGTCGGCGGCGTCCACCGCGGGGTTCAGCCTCGTGCAGCAGACCAAGCTGGTCACCGCCGCCAGCGAACTGGCCCGCAACGCCCTGGTCTACGGCGGCGGGGGGCAGGCGGAAATCGCCGTCGAGGACCTCGGCGGCAACCCGACGGTGCGGATGACCTTCACCGACAAGGGGCCGGGCATCCCGGACATCGACGCGGCCATGGCGGACGGCTTCACCACGGGTTCCGGCCTCGGCCTCGGGCTCGGCGGCGCCAAACGGCTCGCCGACCAGTTCCGGATCGACTCGGCGCCGGGCCGCGGGACGAGGGTGGAGATCAGCATGTCCGTCCGCAGAAGCGCGGGACCGTGACCCGCGACGACCTGATCGTGACCGAGCCGAGTCACGTGGGCCGCGCACGGGTCGTCGCCGCGTCGGCCGCGACCCGCGCCGGGCTGCCGCTGGAGCGGGTCCACCTGGTGTCGCTCGCCGCCACCGAACTGGCCTCCAACCTGCTCAAACACGCCGGGCGCGGGGTGTTCAGCGTGGTGCCCGCGCTGGGCAGGCTGGACGTGGTCGCCGTCGACTGCGGTCCGGGGATCGGCCGGATCGAGGACAGCATGCGCGACGGCTACTCGACCACCGGCACGCTGGGCGGCGGCCTCGGCGCGGTGCGCCGCGCCGCGGACGTGTTCGACGTCTACAGCAGGCGTGGCCAGGGCACTTCCGTGCTCGCGCGCTGGCACGCCGGCCCGTCGCCGCTGCCCGGTGGCCTGCGGATGGGCAGCGCGATTCTCACCGCACCGGGTGAAGCGGAATGCGGCGACCGCTGGACGGCGGAAACCACGGACGATAGCGTGACCATCGCGGTGAGTGACGGTCTGGGCCACGGCCGGCTGGCGGCGCGGGCCAGTGACGCGGCGATCTCCACCGTCGCGGCGCACCCCGAGCTGCGACCGGCCCGTATCCTGGAGCTGATGCAGCCGTCCCTCGCCTCCACCCGCGGCGCGACCGTGGCCGTCGCGCAGCTGAGTCCGGCGGAGGGGCGCATGCGGTTCTGCGGGGTGGGCAACGTGTCCACCCGGTTCTACGCGGACCAGGACGGGCCCGTGCAGCGCATCGTGTCGCGGCACGGCATCGTCGGCGTCGCCGCGCGGCCGCGGCCGTCGGACTCCGCGTACTCGTGGTCCTCCCGCAGCTGGCTGGTCCTGCACTCCGACGGGATTTCGGACAAGTGGAGCAACACCGACTGGCCCGGCCTGTTCACCCACGACCCGGCCACCGTCGCGGGCTGGATCCTGGGGCAACGTGGCCGCGGCCGGGACGACGCGTGCGTGGTCGTCGTGTCGGGAGGTGGACGGTGACGAAAGCCACCACCGAGGACCTGCTCCGCGAGCTGCGCGAGACCATCGCGCGGCAGGAGCGTGAGCTGCGGCTGCACCAGTCGGAGCTGGAACAGACCAACGCGGGCCTGCTGGCCCTGCACGCCGAGGTCGAGCTGCAGCGGCAGCGGTCGGCGTTCCTGGACGAGGTGAGCCGCAGCGTGTCGGCGTCGCTGCGCGGCCGGGAGGTCGTGGAGGCGCTGGTCGGGCTCATCGAGCGGGAGAACCTGGCCGACTGCGCCGGCGTGTGGCTGGTCACGGACGAGAGCCGCAAGCTCAAGCGCCTGCCGCGGCCGGACAGCGCCCCGGACGCGGACGTGAAACGCGTCGCGACCGGGCACCAGGCGCACATCGAGCCGAAGCGGCTGCTGCTCCCGCTGACGGTGGGGCCGCACCTGCTGGGCGTGCTCGAGCTGCACCGGGACAGCGAGTTCACCGGCGACGAGGTGTCCTTCCTCACCGCGGTCGCCGCGCGGTCCGCGGTCGGCCTGCGCAACGCGGGCGAGTACGAGCGGGAACGCGAGCTGGCCGAGCGGCTGCAGCACGCGATGCTGCCCACCCTGAGCACCCCGGACGAGCTGGAGCTGTGCGCCCGCTACCGGCCGGCGGCGACCGGCGTGAACATCGGCGGCGACTGGTTCGACGCGTTCACCAGGGCCGACGGCACGATCGTGCTCACCGTGGGTGACGTCACCGGGCACGGTCTCGACGCGGCCGTGGTCATGGGGAAGCTGCAGAACGCGCTGCGCGCCTACACCGCGGAAGGGCACGGCCCGGCGGAGGCGCTGCGGCTGGCCCACCACCTGCTGCGCGGGCTGGACAGCACGTTGTTCGCCACCGCGGTGGTCGCCGACCTGGAGCTGGAGACCGGCCGGATCCGCTGGGCCAGCGCCGGGCACCTGCCGATCCTGGCCTGCGGCGAGGACGGGGTCCGGCACCTGGAGCGCCCGAACGCGCCGATGCTGGGGGTGCCGTTCGCGTTCGACATCGCCGAGTACGAGGAGACCATCACGCCGGGCAGCGACCTGCTGCTCTACACCGACGGGCTGGTGGAGCGGCGGGCCGAGGTCCTCGACGACGGGCTGGCCCGGCTGACCGGGGCGTTCGCCGAGGTCACCGGGCTGCCGACGGACGAGGCAGGCGACCGGATCCTGGCCGAGATGCTCGGCCAGGACGAGCACGACGACGACGTGTGCCTGCTGCTGTGCCGGTGGTCGGCGCAGCCGGAACGCCCGTCCGGCCGCGGCGCGCGGCACATCCCGGCGCCCGGTTGAGCTCAGTGTGGGATGGCGAACTCCGCCCACACCCACTTGCCGTCGGAGCCGGTCTCGTAGCCCCAGGACTCGCTGACCGCCTCGACGATCACCAGGCCGTTGCCGCGCACCGAATCCTGTTCGGCCGGGCGCGGGACCGGGACGTGCACGTCGTCGTCCCACACGCGCAGCAGCAGGCGGTCGCCGTTCTGGCGCAGCACCACCGTGACCTCGCCCTGCCCGTGCTCGACGGCGTTGGTGACCAGCTCGGACGCGGCGAGCACGATGTCCTCCCTGGTGTCCGGGGGCACCTCCCAGGCCTGCAGGGCGGAGGTGGCGAACTCCCTGGCCTGGCCGGCGGCCGGCGCCTCCTCGGGCAGCCGCGTCACCGCCCGCCGCCACTCCGACGGCGTGCTGTGGTGCTTCGTCGGTCGGCGCGAGCCGTCGGTCCTCACAGTGTCCTCCCGCCAGCGGTCCTTGCTCGCGTATCGGCTGTGTTGGTGGTTCCCCGGACGTGGCCGGTTAACCACTTTCCGCCCCGATCCTCACCCGCGGTGAAGCCCGGTTAGGATCGGCGGACGGTTGAGCCGCCAGCCTGTTGCCGTGGCGGCTTCGGGTACCGGTGCAGCTTCCTTGTGGTCCGCCGACGGCAGGACGCGGTGAACGACGACAGTAGGAGGTATCTCGGGTGACCACCGAGTTGCGTGTCACGCGACGCCTCATCGACGGGGCCATCGTGGTCTCCGCCGCCGGCGATGTGGACCTGACCAGCGCGCCCGATCTGGAGAGCGAGGTGCAGTCCGCCTGCGCCGAAGCGCAGCCGCCGGGCCCGGTGGTGGTCGACCTGTCCGGGGTGACCTTCCTGGGGTCGATCGGCCTGAGCCTGCTGGTGAACGCGCAGCAGAGGTGCGAGGAGAACTCGGTGGAGCTGCGGGTCGTGGCCACCAGCCGCGCCGTGCTGCGGCCGCTGGAGGTGACCCGGCTCGACGAGCAGCTGCGGATCACGTCGTCGCTCGAGGAGGCCGTGGCGCCGCCCGCGACCGAAGCGAGCTGATTGTCCCGCTCCCGCGTGGGGTACTCGCTGCCGATGGACCGAGCCGGGGAGCGAGAGATGATCGTGGTGAGCAAGCGGATTCCCGTCCAGCCCGAAAAGGTGTTCACCGTCCTCGCCGACGGCTGGACCTACGCGGGCTGGGTCGTGGGCGCCTCGCACATCCGGCAGGTGGACAGCCACTGGCCCCGGGTCGGTTCGCGGATCCACCACAGCGTCGGGCCGTGGCCGTTCAACGTGCAGGACGTGAGCTGCGTGCTCGCGGTCGAGGAGAACAAGCTCCTCGAACTGGAGGCTCGCATGTGGCCGATGGGCTCCGCGAAGATCACGCTGACCCTGACGCCCGACACCGAGGGCGGCACCGAGGTGCAGATGGCGGAGAGGTTAGCGCGGGGCCCGCTCAGCCTGCTGCCCGAGCGTGTGCAAGCAGCCATGCTGGCCCCACGGAACACCGAAAGCCTGAAGCGCTTGGCGGACATCGCGGTGCACCGCGACCTTTGAACCAAACCCAAGGCAGCTGGGTGGTCATCCCGTCGCCTGACACGTGACGATCACCTTGAGCCAGGGCCGCAACCTCCGTGCTTTCCGGCGGCCGACCATGCCAACCTTGCGGCCCTGGCTCAAGGTGATATGCACAAACCGGAAGGCGACGGGACTCTTTTGATCTTTTCCCGCCCTGCGGGCGGTGCGCCTTGCGGCGCTCGAAAGGTCACCTTCCGACCACCCCCGCCCCCCCTCCCTGA
>NZ_JBHZEN010000079.1:0-31529 GCF_050958625.1 Amycolatopsis sp. 3B14 | reverse complement strand
CCACTACGCACACCTGTGGAAAACAGGCGCATAGCGCCAGCGCCCTGAACCCAAGGTAGCTGGGTGGTCATCCCGTCGCCTGACACCGGAACGATCACCTTGAGCCAGGGCCGCAACCCGCGCTGGGTCCGGCAGCCGAAAACACAAAGCTTGCGGCCCTGGCTCAAGGTGATATGCACAAACCGGAAGGCGACGGGATGACCACCCGGCTACCTTGTGTTCACAGATCGTCCGGTGCAGGTGAAGCTTGTCGCTGCGGCTGGGTCACCGTTCCGGTAGCGGGGCCAGGCCGGATATTCGCACAGTGGGCGGGCCCGGCCGGTGGTGGCGTCGGTGACCACCGGGTCGGCCGGCGGCTTTCCGTGCTCGGCCCAGTTTTCCAGCGCGGTCAGCGAGTCCCACGCGGCGGGGAAGGCCGCGCTCACGTTGGCGTGGTTCGCGCCGGGGATCAGGTAGAACCGTGCGAAGGCATCCGTTGCCCGCTTGCCCAGTGTGCGCTCCACCCGCTCGAAGTAGTCCACTGTAGACCGGTGGCTGACCAGCTCGTCCGCTGTTCCGTGCAGCAGCAGGAGTTTGCCGCCGCCCCGGGCGAAACGGCTCAGGTCCGGGTTGTTCACGTCCTGCAGCCCGGCCAGCTCGGCGATCCGCTCCCGCCACGGGCCCGGGTCGCGTGGATCGACCGTCAGGGCGTCGAAGCCGGGGTCGCGGGTCACGAAGTATCGCACCCACTGGTCCCAGAACTGGACACCGTAACCAGCGGTGGTCGGCATCGGGGTGGCGGGGGCCACCGTGCCCATGCCGAGCAGCGGGGTGGTCATCGCCGCGCCGGACAGGAACGGGAAACCCGGGTAGCCGCGTTCGCCGCTGTTCAGGTGGTAGTTCAACCGTAGCGGAGCGGAAATCGCCTCCACCGCGCGGATCTGCGCGTCCGACAGGCACGTGTCGCCGGTGTCCGCGCCGCCGGGGCAGCGCAACGACCGAGGGTCGAACCGGCAAGCGGGCTCGTTCGAGATCACGCCGTCACGCAGGCCGTCGAGACCGTCGCAGGCCTGGATGACACTGCGGTACAACAGGGTCTGCTTCGCCGGGTTCGGGAACGCGCCCGGCTGCGACAGGACCTGCGCCTCGTAGCCGAAGAACAGGTCCAGGCTCGCCGCGTTCCACGCCGGGTACGCCGAGATCACCCCGTCGAAATCGGCGGGCCACCGTTGCGCCACCGCCAGCGCCTCGCGGCCACCGGTCGAGCCGCCCGCGAAATAGCTGTGCGACGGGCGCGCCGAATACCTCTCGGCGATCAGGAACATCGCCGCATCACGGGTCTTCTTCAGCGCGTCGCCCGAGAAGTTGCGCACCGCCTCGTCGTTCAGCCCGAACGAGCCGTCGAGCGAGGTCGCCGGGACGTGCGTGGGGGAGGCCTGGTGACCGGAATCGCTCGCGAACGTCGCATAACCGCGCGCCAGGGGAGTGGGGCCGCCGACCGGTCCGAACGGGACGTTGCCAGCCACGTTCGGGATCGTGCCGTTGTAGCCGCCACCACCGAACATCAGCGCCTTGCCGTTCCACTCCGCCGGCAACGCGACGCGCATCCGGATGTCCGGCGCCGCCGGATCGACCGGGTGCAGCGCCGCGTCCACCTGGCAGTACGTGCCCGCGACCTGGGCCGACGTGACCGTGCCGCCGCTGGTTGGCAGGCCGATGGCGGCGGCCGGGATCGCCAGCCCCGCCAGCCCGGCGCACGACGTCGCCGGATCCGCCTGCGCCGGCGCCGCGAGAGCCGCGGCCGCCAGTGCCGGGACCAGCACGGCAACAGACCTTCTCATGGACGATCCTCCCTGCGCACCGTTGCGAGATCGCCAGGGTAGGCAGCGCCCGGGACGGTCCACCATGTCGGCGGACCACAGCGTCGGTCAGCCCGTCATGTGCTTGATCGACACCACCACGGCGTCGGCGAACGCGCGGGTCCCTGCCGAGCCGCCGAGGTCCGGAGTCGTCACCCCGCCGCGGATCGTCTCGGCGACCGCCTCCCGGATGGTGCCCGCGACCCGGGCCGGCGCCGGGTCGTCGTGGCGGTCGCCCAGCCACTCCAGCAGCATCGCGGCCGACAGGATCATCGCCACCGGGTTCGCCACGTCCCGGCCCGCGATGTCCGGCGCGGAACCGTGCGTCGCCTGCGCCATCCCGCGCGTCGCCGACACGTTCACCGACGGTGCGATGCCGAGCGAGCCCGCGATCTCCGCGGTCAGGTCGGACAGAATGTCGCCGAACATGTTCTCCGTGACGATCACATCGAACTCCGGCGCACGCCGCACCAGGGCGGCGGCCATCGCGTCGATGTGCATGTCGCCGACCCCGACGTCCGGGTACTGCCGCGCCACCTCGCGGCACACGTCCAGGAACAGGCCGCTGGTCAGCCGCAGCACGTTCGCCTTGTGCACCACCGTCACCCGGCGCCGCCGCTGCCGCGCCAGCCGGAACGCCTCGTGCGCGATCCGCTCCACCGACTCGCGCGTGAAGATGGCGTGCGCGATCGCCACGTCCGGGGTCGGCATGAACTCGCCCGCCCCGGCGAAGGTGTTCCGGTCGGCGTAGAAACCCTGGGTGTTCTCCCGCACGATCACCAGGTCGGTGCCGGGCACCAGCGCCCGCGCCCCGTCGAACGCCCTGGCCGGGCGGATGTTGGCGAACAGGTCGAAGTGCTTGCGCAGGAACCCGCTCGGGTTGAGCCGCGAGCGGTGCGGCTCCGGGTAGGACGCGTTGTCGTGCGGGCCGAGCAGCCAGCCGTCCACACCGGACAGCGCCTCGACCGTGGATTCCGGCAGGGGAGTGCCGAACTCGTCGATCGCCGACCGGCCCACCGGCAGCGGCACCCAGTCGATGTCGAGCTCCTGCGCCGCCGCGTCCACCACGCGGACCGCCGCCGGCACGATCTCCGGCCCGATGCCGTCCCCGTCCATCACCCCGAGGCGGTACGTGTCCTGCGTCATGTCAGCCCTTCCCTTGACTTCAAGCGCTTCAACTATCCGACACTGGCCGGTATGAGCACGATCCAGGAGGTCTCCCGGCGCAGCGGACTGCCGGAACCCACCCTGCGTTACTACGAGAAGATCGGCCTGATCGGGCCGGTCGACCGCGACGAGTCCAGCGGGCACCGCCGGTACCCGCCCGAGCTGGTCGAGACCATCGAAGCGCTCGGCTGCCTCCGCTCGACCGGCATGAGCCTGGCCGACATGCGGGTCTACCTGCGCCACCTCGACGGCGGCGACCCGGCCGAGCAACGCGACCTGTTCGCCCGCAACGTCGAACGGCTGGACGCCGAGATCGAGCGGCTGCGGGTGCGCCGCGACTACCTGCGGCTCAAGGCCGAGCTGTGGGACGCGCGGGACCGCGGTGACGCGGCCGCCGAGGAGCGGGCCGCCGACGAAATCCGGGGCCTGTTGCCCCGGCTGAAGTGACCGCGCGCGGCCCCGTCCTGGTCACGGGCGGGACGGGGTTCGTCGGCACGCACGTCATCGCCCGCCTGCTGAGTGACGGGTGGGCCGTGCGGACGACGGTCCGGTCGCCCGATCGGGCCGGGGAGGTGCGCGAGGCGGTCGGCGGGGATCCCGAGTTCGCCGTCGCCTCGCTGGACAGCGACGTGGGCTGGGCCGAGGCGGTGGACGGCTGCGCGTACGTGCTGCACGTCGCCTCCCCGTTCCCGGCCGACGACCCGGCCGACGAGGACGAGGTGATCCGCCCGGCGCGCGACGGCGCGGTGCGGGTGCTCCGCGCCGCCCGGGACGCGGGGGTGCGGCGCGTGGTGCTGACCTCGTCGTTCGCCGCCGTCGGATACAGCGGCACGACGCGCGGCTTCTACGACGAGACCGACTGGACCGACCCGGCGGACGATAACACCGCGTACGTGAAGTCGAAGGCCGTCGCGGAGCGGGCGGCGTGGGACTTCGCGCGCGAGGGCGGACCGGAGCTGGCCGTGATCAACCCGACGGGCATCTTCGGACCGGTGCTGAGCCCCCGGCTGTCCACCTCGACCGGCCTGATCAAGGCGATGCTGGAGGGGACGATGCCGGTGGTGCCGCGGTCGTACTTCGGCGTGGTCGACGTCCGCGACGTGGCCGACGCGCACGTGCGCGCGATGACCGCGCCGTCGGCGGCCGGCGAGCGGTTCCTCGTGAGCAGCGGACCGGCGATGAGCTTCGCGCAGATCGCCGAACTGCTGGGCGTGCCGGTGCGCGAGGCTCCCGGCGAGGCCGAGGTGCCGGTGATCCGCACGGACAAGGCGCGGAACGTCCTGGGCTGGGAACCCCGCGACCAGCGGACGACCATCCGCGAGACGGCGGAGAGCCTGCGGCGGTCGGGCCTGCTCGGAGGCTCAGGCCGGAGCCGCGGGCCCCGGCAATGAGCCCACCGCCGGCGAGTGTGGGACTCGCGGCTCAGGTCGGGTCGGTGAAGCGTGGCGCCCGCTTCTCGAAGGACGCGGTCACCGCCTCGACCTGGTTCGGGCTGCCGATCAGGGCGGTGATCTCCCGCTGCTCCGCCGCGAAGCCGGCCTCGTGGTCGCGCGGCAGGTCCAGCAGGCGCTTCGCCGCGCGGACCGCGTCGGGGCTGCGCCCGGCGATCGACCGGGCCAGCTCCAGCGCCTCCGCCCGCGGATCGTCGGCCACGCGCGTCGCCAGGCCCAGCGAGACCGCCTCCGCGCCGCTCACGATCCGGCCCGTGAAGGTCAGCTCCTTCGCCACGTCCCGGCCGACCAGCTCGGGCAGCACCTGTGTGCCGGTCATGTCCGGGATCAGGCCCCACTTGATCTCCAGCACCGACAGCTTCGCGTCCGCCGCGACGATCCGGATGTCCGCGCCCAGCGCCACCTGCAGCCCGCCGCCCAAGGCGTGCCCGGTGATCGCCGCGATCACCGGCACCGGCAGCTCGGTCCACACGTAGGCGGCGCGCTGACCGGTCGCCTTCGCCGGTCCCGTGGCGGGCGGCAGGTCGACGTCCGCGGTGATGCGGCCGCCGGAGCGCATCGCCTGGAAGGCCGCGAAGTCCAGGCCGGCGCAGAAGTCCGGGCCCTCGCCGGAGAGCACGACCGCCCGCAGCCCCGGCTCGGTCTTGAGCCGTTCGCCCGCCCGCACCAGGGCCGCGAACATCGCCGGGTCCAGCGCGTTGCGCTTGTCGGCACGGTTGAGCCGCACGTCGGCGACACCTTCACTGATCTCGATGCGCACGCGATCCACCGCGCCAGTCTGACCCGCACGGGGTGGCGGGGACAAGATCGCCCCGCCACCCCGGGCCTCAGCGGCTCGCGAGCAACGCGATGTCCGCCAGCAGGACCCGCTCCAGCTCCGGAGCGAACCCGGCCCGGCGCACCGCGTCGGCGGCCTGGTCGAAGCGCCCGGCGTCCAGGTGGCGCAGGATCGTCGCCGTCTCCTCCGGGCGCGCCCCGGCCTCGGCGACCAGCACCCGCACGCCCGTCACGTCGACCACGACCTCGAACTTCGCCGACGCCGAGGCCGTCCCGCCCGGACCGGTCGCGGTGGCGACCAGCTCGTGCGCGCCGGCGGCCAGCGAGCGCGGGTCCAGCGGCACCGCCGGGTCGATCCGCGCGCCGTCCAGCGTCACCGAGACCGACGAGGCGTCCCGCGCCGACACCGCGACCGGCGCCGGCACGTACCGCCGCAGCTCACCCGGCACCGAGATCGTCACGGACGGCGCCGCGTGGCCCGACCGCCAGCCGGCGAGCTCCCCGGCCCGGTCGGTGATGATCGCGTCCACCCCGGCGTCGGCCAGCTTCCGCCAGGTCGCGGCGTCGTTCACGGTGTAGGGCATCACGGCGATCCCGGCGGAGTTCAGCTTGGACACCGTGTCCGGCCGCGTCAGCAGCGCGGCGGCGGACGGGTTGTACGTCACGACCCCGAACGCCTTCGCCGTCGCCACCGGATCGGCGTCCACCGCGCCCCGCAGCAGCCCCAGCGGGATCTCCGGCGCGACCGCCCGCGCGTCCCGCAGGACCTGCTCGTCGAAGCTCTGCACCAGCACCTGTCGCGCCATGCCGCGGTTGCGCACCTCGTCGAGGATCCGCGTGGTCTCCGCGCGGGTCTCCGGGCCCTTGATCTCCAGCAGCAGCGTCGATCCGCTGGTGCGGACCAGGTCCAGCACCTGCCCGAGCGTCGGCACCCGCTGCCCGGCGAACGCGGGCGAGAACCACGACCCCGCGTCCAGCGCGGTCACCTGGGCGGCGGTCAGCGTCGAGATGTCGCCGGTGCCGGGGGTGGTCCGGTCGACGGTGTTGTCGTGCATGACCACCGGCACGCCGTCGCGGGTGGTCTGCGCGTCGATCTCCACGTACTCGGCGCCGGCGCGGATCCCGGCCTCGATCGCCGCGAGGGTGTTCTCCGGCGCGACCGCGGAGTAGCCGCGGTGCGCGATCGTGAGCGGCAGCGCGCCGTCCGGCTGGGTCACCGGCAGCGGTTCGAGCTGGGTGACCACCACGTCGTCGACGCTGATCTTCGCGCCGTCGGCGATGAACCCGAACACGCCCGACGTGCTGCGCCGCAGCTTGGTCGTGGTCAGGACGGTCTGGCCGTCGAAGCTCCAGGTCGCGCGGCTGCCGTGCACCTCGATCGCCACGCGGACGTCGCGCCCTGTGCTCGCGTCGTACGGCGCGGCGGCGGTGTCGGTCACGTTCCAGGTGTTCGCCTCGGTGCGCTGCGCGAACTCGATGCCGTTGGTGGCGGTGGAGGCCGACCGCATGACCGCCTGGCTCCACGGCACGGCCCCGCCCGGCGCGGTGTCGAGCACGATGCCGGCCCAGCGGCTGGAGTTGGTCACCGAGTCGAACCGGATGGTCGCCTCGGCGCGGAAGTCCTCCAGGTGCGTGCCGAACGTGATCCGGGACAGCGTGCCGGGCGCGGTGTTGGTCAGCTTGCCGCCGCTGACCTGCCAGGTGCCTGCGACCGGGGTCCACCCGGCGGGCAGTGCGGAGCCGGCGAAGGACTCGCGGACGACGACGTCGCCGGGCGCGGCGGCGGCGAGGGTGGGGACGAGTGCGGCGGCGAGGCCGAGCGCGAGCGCGGCCGCCGTCCACCGGTGGGGAGTGCGTCTCATGCGGCGGACGCTATGTCCGGATTGTGGCGGGAAGGTTGATCTTTCCTGGACGTCCGGCGACGATCAGCGCACGACGCGCGCCGAGCCGCGCTCGACGAGTTCCGCGCTCAACCGCACGGTTTCCCGCGGCCGGTCCGGGTCCGCGACCCGCCGCAGCAACAACTCCACCCCGGCCGAGCCGACCTCGTCGGCAGGCAGCCGGATCGTGCTCAGGCCCGGCTCCAGGTAGGCGGCGAACGGGTGGTCGCCGTAGCCGAGCACACGCACGTCCTCGCCGACGGTCAGCCCGCACTCCCGGATCGCCTTGTAGACCCCGAGCGCGAAGTAGTCGTTGCCGGTGACCACCAGATCCGGGTGGTGCTCACGGCTGATCAGCCCGGCCGCGAGCCGGTGGGCGTCGTCCGGCCGCCACGGCAGCGCCGCGTCCCGCGTCCGGTGCCCGGGCACCTTCAGCACCAGCGAATCGCCGCCGAGCGCCCGCTGGAAACCCGCGATGCGCTGGGCGACCGTGCTGATCTCCAGGTCCTCCTCGAACAGCCACGCCCGCCCCGGCCCGGCCACGCGCGACACCGCGTCCGCGACCGCCTGCTCGACGTCGATGCCGACGAAGTCGAAACCCAGCTCCGGGATGTCGCGGCTGAGCAGCACGACCGGCAGCCCGGCCGCGGAAAGCTCCGCCCACATCCCGGGCCGCTGCTGGATCGGCACCGCCAGCACCCCGTCGACGCCGAAGCGCAGCAGCTGCTGCACCGCGCGTTCCTCGTTGTCCTCGTTCTCCTCGGTGACCAGCAGCAGGACCGAGTACCCGGCGAGACGGCACTGCCGCTCCACCGCGGAGATCAGCGCGGCGTAGAACGGGTTCGACGGGTTGGTGATCACCAGCGCGAGCACCATCGTGGTGCCCGAGACCAGCGACCGGGCGTGGCTGTTCGGCACGTACCCCAGCCGCCGGGCCTCGGCGACGATCATCTCGCGGGTGGCCTCGCTGACCTGGTCCTTGCCCGACAGCGCGCGCGACACCGTGTTCGCGGACAGGCCGACCCTGTCCGCGACGTCACGCAACGTGACCCGCCGAGCGCGCACCACCAGCCTGACCTCCGGATCAACCCTTGCCAACAAGATAGATGCGCAGCTTCCCGGTCGTGCCGGGACCCACGGCGCAGCGCACCCGCAGCCACTGGCCGAACCCGCTCACCGCCCAGGTGATCAGGCCGGGGGCGTCGATGCGGTGCTCGACGTCGTCCAGCGGGCACCAGTGCAGGCCGTCGGGGGAGATCTCGGTGCGGAAGTCCAGCGGGCCGTCCAGGTCGAGGGCCTGCACGAAGAACCGGGCCTCGGCGGCCCACGGCAGCTCGTAGGGTTCGGTCGCGAAGTCCTCGCGCACCACGGTGTTGCGTTCCAGGACAGCCGTCGTCGTCGAGCGCATGTCGTGCCTCACCAATCCACCGAGATCAGGACCGAGTCCAGGAACAGGAAGTTGCGGACGCCGCAGTGGGTGCGGACCGAGAAGTAGAAGTTGAGCAGGTTGTCCAGCGTGCCGTAGCGGTCCGGGTACGGCGGCACGGGCACGTCCCGCATGTCCATCACGCGGTCGTTGAGCTGGAGCTCCACATTGGACCGGGTGCTGGTGTCGATGTCCCAGCGCAGGTAGTGCCAGTTGATCTTGGTGGGCACCTCGTTGACGCACATCTCCAGCGGCTCGCCGAAGGTGCGCCAGTCGTCCGGGTCCGGTGCGGTGAAGTCGGCGGCGTAGGGGAGGGCGAACTTGCCCTCCTGGTGGTCGCGCGGCGTCGGCTCCGGCACCACCGGGTACATCCACCGGTTGGTCATCTCGCCGTCGAGGTTGGTGTTCTGGTAGCGGATGACGTTGTGGTAGCGCAGGCCGCCGTCCGAGCAGATGTCGGTGGCCACGGTGAACGCGCCGAACTGCGACTCCGACGGGTGCCGGTTGCCGTCCCAGGGCACCGACGCGGGCGCCTCGTGCCCGACGGTCGCCTCCGCCTTGAACGCGAAGTGGGTCTCGATGCGGACCCGGCCGCGGCCCGCCATCGTCAGGCGGCGGATGCCGGTCGCGGTGTGGCCGGGGTAGGGGCGGGTCGCGAGCTTGAGCGCGTAGTTGCCGCTCAGCGTGCCGTGCGTGCCGACGTCGAAGAACGTGCACGAGGACAGCTGCGGCGGGCGGAAGTCGCGCATGTGGTCGTCCACGGTGTCCAGGTCGCCGCGGCCGTCGTAGTTGCCGAGCAGCTCGGTCCAGCCGTGTGTGGTGGAGTCGAACCGGTCGAAGCACAGCACGCGGGACAGCGGGTTGTACTTCGACAGGGCCGTCTCATTAACGTTCATGGAAGTCAAAGCGGTTCCTTGTCTCTTGACCGCAGGGAAAGCGAACTCGTAGCCTGTCGCCACCATGAACGTTAATGTAGACGTTCGTCAGACGCAACGAAGGGTCTGCGATGAGACTCCGGATCAGCCGGGCCACGGTGGGCTCGACCGTGGGCACGGCGCTCGAGTGGTACGACTTCTCCCTCTACGGCACGGCCGCCGCACTCGTGCTGCCGCAGGTGTTCTTCCCCTCCGGTGATCCGGTCGTCGCGACCCTGTCGTCGCTGGCCACGTTCGCCGTCGGGTTCTTCGCGCGCCCGGTCGGCGGGGTGATCATCGGGATCCTCGGCGACCGGGTCGGGCGCCGCACGATGCTGTTCGTGACCCTGATGGTGATGGCCGTGGCGTCCACGCTGATCGGCGTGCTGCCCAGCTACGCCACCGCCGGCGTGTTCGCGCCGGTGGCGCTGGTGCTGCTGCGGGTGGTGCAGGGGCTCGGCGCCGGCGGCGAGTACGCCGGGGCGATGCTGCTGTCCGCCGAACACGCCGAGACCAGGGCGCGCGGCATCAACGCCAGCGCGCCGACGCTGGGCAACGCGGTCGGCTCGCTGGTCGCGACCGGCGTGTTCTTCCTGACCTCGGCGCTGATGTCCGACGCGGACTTCACCGGCTGGGGCTGGCGGATCCCGTTCCTGCTCAGCTGCCTGGTCGGCGTCGCGGGTGTGATCGTGCGGCTCAAGGTGCCGGACAGCCCGGAGTTCGAACGCGCCAAGGAGGAGGGCCGCGCCACCCGGGCGCCGCTGCGGACGCTGTTCGCCACGTCGGGCCGCAAGATCCTGCCCGGCATGCTGATCTCCGTCGCGCCCAACGTGATCAGCTACCTGCCCTCGGTCTACGCGCTGAGCTACCTGACCAAGGAGGTCGGCACCGCGGCGTGGGTCGGGCTGCTCGGCATCGTCATCGCCAACGCGCTCAAGGTGGTCACGGTGCCCACCGCCGGCTGGCTGTGCGACCGCTTCGGGCGGCGGCCGGTGATGATGACCGGCGCGACCGCGGCGGCGCTGCTGTTCTACCCGTTCTTCTTCCTGCTCGACACCGGCACGCCGGTGGTGATCTGGGCGGCGCTGGTCCTGCTCTACACGCTGTGCAACGACCTCACGCTGGCCTCGCAGGCCACGATGATGTCCGAGCTGTTCCCGGTCGGCTACCGCTACACCGGCGTCACGTTCACCCGCGAGATCGCGGGCGCCGTCGTCGGCGGGTGCATCCCGTTCGTGGCGGCCGCGCTGACGTCCGCGTCCGGCGGGCAGACCTGGCCGATCGCGCTGGTGTGCGGGTTGTTGTGCCTGCTGTCGGTGCTGGGCGCGCGGTTCATCGCCGAGCCGGAGCACCTGCGCCGCCGCGACGCCGCCCGGGTGGCGACCCCGGCAGGAGGGTGACGCCCGGCACCCGGCCACGTACCATGGCGCCAACCCGACCGGGCGTTCGGTTATTCGAGGCGAGGAGGCCGAGGTGGGCGCGTTCCCGATGACGTTGGACGCCGGCGCCGCGACGAGCCTGGAGTCCTGGCGCGACGTGCTGGCCAGCGCGTTCGTGCCGCTGAACGTCGTCTCGGTCGGGAACCGGTTCCACGGGCGGGTGCACGCCCGGCCGATGGCCGACCTGCAGGTCTCCGTCGTCAGCTCGACGCGCCAGGTCACGCGGCGGACCCGCGGCCTGATCCGGCGCCGGGCGGGCGACCTGTACAAGGTGGGGCTGCAGCTGCGCGGGCACGGCGTCGTCCAGCAGGACGGCCGCACCGCGCGGCTGGCGCCCGGTGACCTGACCGTGTACGACACGAACCGGCCGTACGAGCTGGTCTTCGACGACGACTTCGAGATGCTGGTGCTGCTCGTGCCGCGGCGACGGCTGAAGCCGCGGGCGCCGCGGGTGGACGACCTGACGGCGGTGACGATCCCGGGTTCGGCCGGCAGTGGCGCGCTGACGTCGGCGTTGCTGCGCGGGCTGGACCCGCGGGTGGCGCAGCCCGGCCCGGAGGCGGGTTTCCTGTCGGACGCGGCGGTCGACATGCTGGCCGCGTGTTTCGCCGCGCAGGCCGAGCCGCCCGCGGACACGGTGGTCACGGCGGCGCAGCGGTACATCGACGAGCACCTGTCCGACCCGGCACTGTCCCCGTCCGAGGTGGCCGCCGCGGTGCACGTTTCGCTGCGCCAGCTGCAGAAACTGTTCGAACGCCGCGGCGCGACGATCACCGGCTGGATCAGGGACCGCAGGCTGGAGCGGTGCTGGCACGACCTGGCCGACCCGGCACTGGCGACCCGCCCGGTCGCGGCGATCGCCGCGTCGTGGGGCCTGGTGGACGCGGCGCAGTTCAGCCGCACGTTCCGGGCCAAGTACGGCCGCACCCCGCGCGAGCACCGGGCACAGCTGGTGGCGGGATAGCGCGCGCCGGTGTTCGTGCAGCGGGTCCGGCTCGCCCCGGACGCGGATCTGAGCCGCTACCCGTTCACCCTGCCCGCGGTGGCGCACCTGGCCCGCAGCGGCGGTCTGCCGCTGGCGCCCGGGGTGACCTTCCTGGTCGGCGAGAACGGCAGCGGCAAATCGACCCTGGTGGAGGCGCTGGCGGTCGCCGCGGGGTTCAACCCCGAGGGCGGCAGCCGGAACTTCAACTTCGCGACGCGCGCCAGCGAGTCGGTCATGGGCGACCACCTCGTCCTGACCTGGGGCCCGGCGAAGCCGCGCACCGGGTTCTTCCTGCGGGCGGAGTCCTATTACAACGTGGCCTCCGAGATCGAGCGCCTCGACCGCGACGAGGGGTCGCCGCCCCTGCTGCCCGCGTACGGGGGCGTCTCGCCGCACGAACGCTCGCACGGGGAGTCCTTCCTGGACCTGGTGACGCACCGGTTCGGACCCAACGGGCTGTACCTGCTGGACGAGCCGGAGGCGGCGCTGTCGGTGCGCGGGTGCATGGCCGTGCTGGCGCGGCTGGACGAACTCGCCCGGCAGGGCAGCCAGATCGTGGTGGCCACGCACTCGCCGGTCCTGCTCGCACTGCCCGGCGCCACGATCTACCAGATCGATGACAGCGGGGAGATCACGCAGGTCGATTACGACGACGCGCTGCCGGTGCGCCTGACGCGCGACTTCCTCGCCGCACCGCAGCGGTACCTGCGGCACCTGCTCGCCGAGGGGTGAGGACCGCGCCGGGAGGAGCTCGGCCCGCGAAAGCCGCGCAGCCACACGCCCGCGCGCTCGGACCGCGCAGCCGCTTCCCGGCAGCGAGCGGCAGCGGCACCTGCCCCCGGCGCCTGATCTGGTGCGCGCACGCACAAGAGCCGTGCGCGCAGACGCAAGACCGGCGCCACGTGGCGGAGCATCCTCGGGGCAGACGGCCCGCCCGGGTCGTGGTCGACGCCGATCGCCGAGGAGCACTCCCGTGACCACCACCGAGACCTTCCCCAGCCAGCTCTTCCTAGCCGGCCAGTGGCGCGACGGCACCGGGGGCACGTTCGCCGACCTCAACCCGGCCACCGAGGAGAAGCTGGTCGACGTCGCCGCCGCCTCGGCGCAGGACGTCGACGCCGCCGTCAAGGCCGCCCGCGCCCAGCTGTCCGGCGAGTGGGCCGCCCTGCCCGGCTCCCAGCGCGGCCTCATCCTCAACCGCGTCGCCGACCTGATCGACCGCGACGCCGAGCTGCTCGCCCGCCTCGAAGCGCTCGACATCGGCAAGCCCGTCGGCCAGCCGACCGTCCTCGACATGCCCAACGCCGCCCGCACGTTCCGGCACTTCGCCGGCTGGGCCGACAAGATCACCGGCCAGGTCATCCCCACCGACGGCTACCTCGGCCGCCCCACCCACTCCTACACGCGCCGCGAGCCGGTCGGCGTCATCGCCGCCATCATCCCGTGGAACACGCCGCTGATGATCACCGCGTGGAAGCTCGCTCCCGCGCTGGCCGCGGGCAACACCGTCGTGGTCAAGCCGCCGGAGGACGCGCCGCTGTCGATCCTGCACCTGGCGAAGCTCCTCAAGGAGGCTGGCCTGCCCGACGGGGTGGTCAGCGTGCTGCCCGGCCTCGGCGAGGTCACCGGCCAGGCGCTGATCGACCACCCGGACGTCGACAAGATCAGCTTCACCGGCAGCCCCGAGGTCGGCCGCCACGTCGGCGTCGCCGCGGCCCAGTCGTTCAAGCGCATCACCCTGGAACTGGGCGGCAAGTCGCCGCAGATCATCCTCGCCGACGCCGACCTCGAAGCGGCCATCGGCGGCACCGCGATGGGCCTGTTCTTCAACCAGGGCCAGGTCTGCGCCGCGGGCACCCGCGTGCTCGTGCACCGCTCGCTGTACTCCGACGTGGTGGACGCCCTCGCCGGCGCCGCGCGGCAGCAGGTCCTCGGCGACCCGCTCGACCCGGCCACCACCATGGGCGCGCTGGTCAACAAGAAGCAGCAGGACCGCGTGCTCGGCTACATCGAAAAGGGCCGCGCCGAGGGCGCCCGGCTCGTCGCCGGCGGCGCCCGCCCCGAGCGGCCCGGCTACTTCGTGCAGCCGACCATCTTCGCCGACGTGGACAACGACATGACGATCGCGCGCGAGGAGATCTTCGGCCCGGTCGGCTCGGTGATCCCGTTCGACGACCCGGCCGACGCCGTCCGGATCGCCAACAACACCACCTACGGCCTCGCCGCCACCATCTGGACCCGGGACGTCACCGCCGCGCACACCCTCGCCGCGCAGGTCCGCGCCGGCGCGGTCGGCGTCAACGGCTGGGCCCCGATCGACGCGGCCCTGCCGTGGGGCGGGATGAAGTCCAGCGGCGTCGGCCGCGAGCTCGGCTGGAGCGGGATCCTCGCCAACACCGAGGAAAAGGTCGTCACCGTCGTCCTCTGAGTCCACTGAGGACGCTCGCTCGAGGAGGAGCAGCATGCCCATCACCACCAAGGTGTCCCTGGTCCGCCAGGCCCCCGGCACCTACGAAACCGCCACCGTGGAGCTGGACGACCCGCGCCAGGGTGAGGTCACCGTCAAGCTGGCCGCGTCCGGCCTGTGCCACTCCGACGACCACGTGGCCACCGGTGACGTGCCCGTCGCGGTGTACCCGTACGTCGGCGGCCACGAGGGCGCCGGGGTCGTCACCGCGGTCGGCCCGAACACGCCCGGCTACGAGGTCGGCGACCACGTCGTGTTCTCGTTCCTGCCCGCGTGCGGCAAGTGCGAGTTCTGCGCGCAGGGGCTGTCCAACCTGTGCGACCTGGGCGCGTCGCTGCTCACCGGGGCGCGCGCGGACGACCCCACGAGCTTCCGGATGACCGAGAACGGCAACCCGGTCGGGCAGCAGTGCGGCATTTCGACGTTCGCCGAGTACACCACCGCGTCGGTGGACTCCGTGGTCAAGATCGGCAAGGACATCCCGCTGAAGGCGGCCGCGCTCGTCGGGTGCGGCGTGCCGACCGGCTGGGGTTCGGCGGTCAACTCGGCGAACATCAAGCCCGGCGCGGTCGTGATCGTCATGGGCATCGGCGGGATCGGCGCGAACGCGCTGCAGGGCGCGGTGCACGCCGGCGCGAAGACGATCATCGCCGTGGACCCGGTGCAGTTCAAGCGGGACAAGGCGAAGGTGTTCGGCGCGACCCACGCGTTCGCCACGATCGAGGAGGCGGCCGACTTCGCGCGGTCGCTGACCAACGGGCAGGGCGCGGACGCCACGATCGTGACGATCGGTGTCGTGCGGGGCGACCACGTCGGCCAGGCGCTGGCGTCGATCCGCAAGGCCGGGACGGTCGTGCTGACCGGCCTCGGCAACATCACCGAGGCCGGCGCGCCGATCGCGCTGGGCGACCTGACGCTCATGCAGAAGCGGCTGCAGGGCTCGCTGTTCGGCGAGTCCAACCCGCGCCGCGACATCCCGAACCTGCTGCGCATGTACCAGGCGGGCCAGCTCAAGCTCGAGGAGCTGATCACGCGCGAGTACACACTCGACGAGGTGGCGCAGGCGTACGAGGACATGCACGCGGGCCGCAACATCCGCGGCCTGGTGGTGTTCGACTGAGACGGCGGACGGCCCGGCGCCCGACGGGGGCGCCGGGCCGTCCGTGTTCAGCGGCATTCGCGGAGGGCCGGCCGGGCCGGGGACCCGGGTGGAGATCGCGTCTTCCGCGTCCTGGACGACGGCGGCGCCGGTCAGCCGTTGACCTCGGCGATCAGCTTCGCCAGCGTGTCCGCCGTCAGCGGGCTGCCCGGGAAGGCGGACATCCGGCTCAGCGGCAGGCTGCCCACGAACGACATCGTCGACGGGTCGGCCGCCAGCCGCCCGATCGGCCCGCCGCCGGCAGCCGCGGCGAAGGCCTGTCCCAGCAGTTCCGCGCCGCGCGGGTCGGCGAACCATTCGGCCACTGTGGACTCCCCGGTCAGCGGCACCCGCACCTCGTCGCCCATCACTTCGGCGACCGCCGTCGTGTGCAGGTCGCGCGAGGACGAGCCCACCGCGCAGTGGTACTCGCCGCCCTCCACGATCCACCGGTTCACGCGGGTGTCCCAGTAGGCCAGGTCCTCGCGGGCGATGCGCAACACCACCTCGGCCGTCTCGCCCGCCGCGATCGGGACGTTCGCAAACGCTTTCAGCTCGCGCGGCACCCGCCGCACCGCCGAACCGGGCACGCTCACGTACACCTGCACGACCTCGCGCCCGTCGCGCTGCCCGGTATTGGTCACCGGGACCCGGATCTCGATGCCGGAGTCCGTGACGGTCGCCTCCGCGGCGCCGTACTCGAACGTCGTGTACGACAACCCGAACCCGAACGGGTAGGCCACTTCCTGCTCGCGCGCGTCGAAGCCGCGATAGCCGACGTGCAGGCCCTCGCCGTAGCGCACGTGCCCGTTCTCGCCGGGGAAGTCCAGGTAGGACGGGTGGTCGGCCAGTCGCACCGGGATCGTCTCGGCCAGCCGCCCGGACGGGTTGGTCCGTCCGAACAGGACGTCGGCGAGCGCGCTGCCCCCGGCCTGCCCGAGCAGCCAGCCCTCCACGACGGCAGGCACCGCCGCCTCCCACGGGCGCGTCAGCACGACAGCGCCGTTGGACAGCACCACCACGGTGCGCGGGTTCGCCGCCGCGACCCGCTCGACCAGTTCGCGGTGCGCGGGCGGCAGGTCGACGCTCTCCCGGTCGGTGCCCTCGGTCTCGTGCTCACTGCCGACGAAGACCAGCGCGACCTCGCTCTCCGCGGCGAGCGCCACCGCCTCGTCGATGTCGTCGTAGCCGGACGCGAAGCGCACCTCGGCCGATTCGGAGAGCGCGGTGAGGGCGTCGTCCAGCCGTGTCGGGGTGATGTGCGAGCTGCCACCGCCCTGGTAGCGCGGGGTGCGGGCGAACTCGCCGATCACCGCGAGCGACTGGCCCTCCGACAGCGGCAGCAGGCCGCCCTCGTTCTTGAGCAGCACGACGGCCCGCGCGGCGATCTCGCGGGCGAGGGCGTGGTGGGCGTCCGCGTCGAACTCGCCAGGCTCGCGCTCCGCGGCGCGCTCGACCAGTGCGCGGACCCGGTCGGCGGCCGCCCGGAGCGCGGCGGGATCGAGCCGCCCGTCCGCGACCGCCTCGGCCAGCGCCCGATCGCCGGTGTCGTCGGGGCCAGGCATGGTCAGGTCCAGTCCGGCGGCGACGGCGGCGACCCGGTCCGCGACCGCGCCCCAGTCCGACACCACCAGGCCCGCGAACCCCCACTCCTCGCGCAGGACTTCGGTGAGCAGCCAGCGGTTCTGGCTCGCGTAGACGCCGTTGATCCGGTTGTACGAGCACATCACGGTCCACGGCTGAGCCTGCGTCACCACGCGCTGGAACGCGCGCAGGTACATCTCCCGCAGGGTGCGCTCGTCGACGTCGGCGCTGATCCGCATGCGGTCGGTTTCCTGGCTGTTGACCGCGAAGTGCTTCAGCGACGCGCCGACCCCGCGGCTCTGCAAGCCGCGCACCCACTCGGTCGCCAGCACGCCGGTCAGCAGCGGGTCCTCGGAGAAGTACTCGAAGTTGCGGCCGCCCAGCGGGGTGCGCTTGAGGTTGATGCCGGGGCCGAGCAGCACGGCGACGCCCATCGCGCGGCACTCGTCGCCCAGCGCCTCGCCCATGCGGCGCAGTAGGTCCGGGTCCCAGGTCGAGGCCGTCGCGACGGCGGGCGGGAAGCAGGTGGCCGGCCGGCCGGTGACCACGTCGTCCTCGCTCGCCTGCAGGCGCACGCCGTGCGGGCCGTCGGTGACGGTGATCGAGGGGAGCCCGGCCGCCGGGGTGGTGTGCCAGAAGTCGTTGCCGCTGGTGAGGGCCGCCTGCTCGGCGACGGTGGGATCAGGCTGCACGGGGCGTCCTTACCTAGTACCTACTAAGTACTCGGTAGCCTAGGATGGGCGCGTGGAGGCGGTCAACACGAGGCGGGACCGGACGCGGCTGCCCGCGGCGCAGCGGCGGCGGCAGATCCTCGACGTGGCGACGCGCCTGATCGGGGAGGGCGGGTTCTGGGCGCTGTCCATGCAGGACGTGGCCGACGCGTGCGGGCTGACCGTGCCCGGCCTGCTGCACCACGTCGGGTCGAAGGACGGGTTGCTGCTGGCCGTGCTCGACCACCGGGACGCCGAAGACTTCCGGTCGCTGGCGGAACAGCTGGGGCTGGGCGCGGGCGCGACGGGCTGGCCGCGGGACATCTCGCTGGCCGAGGCGTGCGAGGCGCTGGTCCGGCGCAACGCCACGCAACCGGAGATCGTGCGGCTGTTCTCGGTGCTGCAGGCGGAATCGCTGGCGCCGGGCCACCCCGCGGCGGCCTACTTCGCGGCGCGGCAGGAGCGGGTGCTGGCGGAGTTCACGGCCATGGTGTCCGGCCGCGTGCCCGACCCGGCGTCGCTGGCGCGCCAGGTGGTGGCGGCGATGGACGGGCTGCAGATCCAGTGGCTCCGCGACCCGGACGGCACGGACCTGGTGGCGGAGTGGCAAGCCGCGGCGGCGCGCCTGTTCGCGGGGCTGTGAGACGGGCTTCTGGGACGTGGTGCGGCAGCGGCTCCAGGCCGCCGCGGAGGCGCCGGCCCAACCGGACCGGGTACGCGGGGACCGGGCCTGCTCCTCCGGCGTGATCCGTACCCAGGCGCCGGATCCGGGGCGGCCATCGTCGAGCCTGCCGGCCAAGCAGATCACCGGAAATGGGCGCCGTTCCCGGCATCACCACTCGTTCCGCGACCTGGACTGCATGGACCTGGTGGCGGAGTGGCAAGCCGCGGCGGCGCGGCTGTTCGCGGGGCTGGGCCAGTCCGGCAGAGCCGGATGATCCCGAGCGTGAGCACGACGTACGCCACGGCCGGCCACATGTGAGCCACCGGCCCCCCTCGCCGGCAGCGGGAGTCAACCGTCCTTTTCGTCGAGGGTGACGTCGCCCGCGGCCCAGTGGCTGCCGGGCACCTCCGTGACGATCACGCGCACCGACTCTTTCGGCGCGTCCAGCGCCGACACCGTCGCCTCGGTCAGGGCGGTGATCAGCGCGCGGATCCGCGCCGGGTCGCGGCCTTCACGCAGGCTGACCTGGATCAACGGCATCACAGCCTCCTCGGGTGCCGGGGTCCGGGTTCCCATCATCGCGGACCCCGGCACCGGAGGTCAGGAGAGCCGCACCGGTTCGGCCGGCGTTTCCGCGGTCGCGCGGGCCGCGGCTTCCCGCTCGGCCCGGCCCCACGTCTCGCGCGTCAGCACCGCCGACACCAGGCCCAGCGCGGAGTAGGCGAGGAACAGCAGCGCCGGCCCGAGCCAGCCCAGCCACAGGAACAGCAGCGTCGTCACGAAGGGTGTGACACCCGAGATCATCGCCGAGATCTGGTACGCCAGCGACGCCCCCGACGAGCGCGTCTTGGCCTGGAACAGCTCCGGGAACCAGGCGCCCTGCGCGCCGGCCAGCGCGTTCTGGCACACCGCGTACGACACGATCACCGTCACCACGATCGCGATCAGCGACGCCGTGTTGACCAGCAGGAACATCGGGATCGCCCACAGCGCGCCGAACAGCGTCACCCACAGGTAGACGGGGCGTCGTCCGATGCGGTCGGTCAGCCCGCCCCACGCGATCGTCGCGCCGATGCCGACCGCCGACGCGATGCACAGCGCCATGATCGTCTCGCCGCTGGTCGCCAGCTCCTCGGACTTCAGGTACGAGATCATGTAGGTGATGGCCACCGCGTAGCCCGCGGTCTCGGCGATCCGCAGACCGATGCCGCGCAGCACGTTGCGCCAGTCCTCGCGCAGCACCTGCACGATCGGCGCCTTGACGATGTCGCCGCTGTCGCGCACGTCCTCGAACACCGGCGACTCCGGCACCTTGGCGCGCACGACGAGCCCGACGATGACCAGGATCAGGCTGGCCAGGAACGGCACCCGCCACGCCCAGTCGCCGGACAGGTTCACCGACACCAGGAACACCAGGTTCGCCAGCAGCAGCCCGATCGGGAACCCGGCCTGCACGATGCCGGTGAACGCGCCCTTGCGGCGCCACGGCGCGTGCTCGTAGGTCATCAGGATCGCGCCGCCCCACTCGGCGCCGTAGGCGACGCCCTGGATGATCCGCACGGTCACCAGCAGCGCCGGGGCCAGCACACCGGCCGTCTCGTACGTCGGCAGCAGGCCGATCGCGAACGTGGCCAGTCCCATCACGATCAGGGACGCGACCAGCACCGGCTTGCGGCCGATCTTGTCGCCGAGGTGGCCGCCGATGATGCCGCCGATCGGCCGCGCGACGAACCCGACGCCGAGCGTGGCGAACGCGGACAGCGTGCCGATGACGGGTGAGGCGTTGGGGAAGAACGCGTGTCCGAAGTAGAGCGCCGCGGCGGTGCCGAAGCCGATGAAGTCGTAGCTCTCGATCACGGCCCCCGCGGTGGAGCCCCACGCGACGCGGCGCGCATCGGGCGTGCCGTGCACCGGGCCGCGCATGGTGAGCGCTTCGCTGCGCATTGTCGATTGCCTTCCTGTCAGGGGCCACCACGACCGTACGCCGCGGTGCCCTCCTGTTAACAATGCAGGACATCGTGCGTTGCTCTCCAGGGGATGTCAACAGTGTGTTTCGCGCTCTACCTGGATGTCATAGGCAAATTCTGCGGAAACCTTGTCTGTTGACACTTCTCTGTTAACATTGCCGACCATGGAACGAACCGGATGGCCGGGCTGTTCGACGATCAGCTTCCGGCACCTGCCACTGGCGGCGGCGCTGGCGGTCATCGCGGAGTGCGGCTTCGGCGAGATCGACCTCGGCGCGCTGCCGGGGGTGTGCGACCACGTGCCGTACGACCTGACCGACGGCGCGGTGCGCGCCGTCGCCGCCGAGGTGGCGGCCTCCGGTCTGCGGGTCCGTTCGGTCAACGGCGACATCGGTGACCTGAACCGCCCGCACGACGAGGACGAGCGGGCGGCCCACCTGCGCCGCCTGCTCGACCTCACCGCGGCCTGCGGGGCCGACGCGCTCGTGCTGCCGTGCGGCGCCCAGTCCCACGACCCGGTCGCGACCCTGGACGAAGACCTCGACCTGGTCGCGGCGCAGCTGCACCGTGCCGCGGAGGCCGCCGCGCGGCACGGCGTCGCCATCTGGGTCGAGGCCCCGCACTACCACCGCCTGTGCTGGAACACCGAGCTGGCGGCCCGGCTGGCCGGCCGGCTCGACCCGGCGGTGGGCCTGGTGCTCGACACCAGCCACATCGTCGCCTCCGGCGGCGACCCCGCGGCCTACGCCGAACGGTTCGCCGGGCGCATCGCCCACGTGCACCTGCGCGACGCCACTCCGGGCCACATCAACCACAGCATCGGCAACGGGGTGGTCGACTTCGCGGCCACCTTCGCCGCGTTGCGTGCCACCGGCTACCCGGGCGCCAGCTCGCTGGAACTGGAGACCCGGGACGTCACCGACGACGAACGGCCGGCCGCCGCGGTGAAGGCCGCGGCCTACATCGCCGGCCTGTGAACCCACGCAAGGAGAACACCGAAATGCCTGACACGCAGCGCACCGCCGTGATCACCGGGGCGGGCGCGCCCCGCGGGATCGGCAAGGCCACCGCCGCCCGACTCGCCCGCGACGGCTGGGCCGTGGCCGTGCTCGACCTGAACGAGCCCGCCGCCAAGGAGGCCGCCGACGAGATCGCCGCCGGGACCGGCGCGCCGGTGTTCGCACACGGCGTCGACGTGGCCGACGAGCCGTCCGTGCTCGCCGCCTACCGGGCCGTGCGCGCCGAGGTCGACGCCGGGCGGCTGCCGACGGTCGGCGCGGTCGTCAACATCGCCGGCATCACCTCGCCGGTGCCGTTCCTGGAAACCACGCTCGAGCTGTGGAACAAGGTGATGGCGGTCAACGCGACCGGCACCTACCTGGTCACCAAGGCGTTCCTGCCGGACCTGATCGAGGCGGGCTGGGGCCGGATCGTGAACATGTCCTCGGTGTCGGCGCAGCAGGGTGGCGGCGTGTTCGGCCGCACCCCGTACAGCTCGGCGAAGGCCGCGATCCTCGGCTTCACCAAGGCGCTGGCGCGCGAACTGGGCGATGCCGGCGTCACCGTGAACGCGGTCGCCCCGGGCGCGGTGGACACCGACATCCGCGTCGGCACCACCGAGGAACTAGAGGCCGCCATCGTCAAGAGTATCCCCATCGGCCGCCAGGCCACCGTCGCCGACGTGGCCGGGGTGATCGCGTGGCTCACCAGTGAGGACGCCGGTTACCTGCAGGGCACGACCATCGACATCAACGGTGGCTCGTTCCTCCACTGAGGACGGGAAGCGCGATGACCTACCTCAGCAACGATCCGGCGACCTTCGCCGAGGACGCGCTCGCCGGGTTCTGCGAGCTGCACGCGGACACGGTGCGGCGCGTGCCCGGCGGGGCGGTCCGCCGCAGCCGGCCGTCGCGGCCCAAGGTGGCCGTGCTGCCCGGCGGCGGATCCGGCCACTACCCGGCCTTCTACGGCGTCATCGGGCCCGGCCTGGCCGACGGCGCGGTGAGCGGCAACCTGTTCACCTCGCCGTCCGCGCAGGACGCGGTTTCGGTGGCGCGGGCGGCGCACTCCGGCGCGGGCGTCGTCTTCAGCTACGGCAACTACGCCGGTGACGTGATGAACTTCGGCCTGGCCACCGAACGCCTGCGGGCGCAGGGGATCCGGGCGGAGAACGTCGTGGTCACCGACGACATCGCCAGCGCGGAGCGGCCCGCCGAGCGCCGCGGCATCGCCGGGGACTTCACCGTCTTCAAGGTGATGGGCGCGGCCGCCGAGGAGGGCATGGACCTCGACGAGGTCGTGCGCGTCGGCCGCAAGGCCAACGACGCGACCCGCACGATCGGCGCCGCCTTCGCCGGCTGCACGTTCCCCGGGGCGGACGCCCCGCTGTTCACCGTGCCGCACGGGCACATGGGCCTCGGACTCGGCATCCACGGCGAACCCGGGCTGCGCGACGTGCCGCGGCCTGCCGCGCGGGAACTCGCCGCGGACTTCGTGCGGCGCGTCCTGGCGGAGAAGCCGGCCGGGGCGGGGGACCGGATCGCGGTCCTGCTCAACGGGCTCGGCTCGGTCAAGCACGAGGAGCTGTTCGTGCTGTGGGCCGACGTGAGCCGCCTGCTGCGCGAATCCGGCCACACGCTGGTGCTGCCCGAGGTCGGCGAGCTGGTGACCAGCCTCGACATGGCCGGGGTGTCGCTGACCGTGACCTGGCTGGACGACGAGCTGGAACGGCTGTGGACGGCGCCCGCGTGGACGCCCGCGTTCCGCCGCGGCGCCATCGCGGCGGACTCCGGCGAGGAGGCCGTCGCGGAGGTGACCGACGACGGCCCGCGGTTCGCCGAGGCCTCCGCGGAGTCCCGGCAGCTGGCCGGGGCAGTGCTCGACGGGCTGCGCGCGGTGCGGAAAGCGTTGCGGGAAGCCGAATCCGAGTTGGGCGCGATCGACGCGGTGGCCGGCGACGGCGACCACGGCCGGGGCATGGTCCGCGGCGTCGACGCCGCCGTCACCGCCGCGGAAGCGGCCTGGCACCAGGGCGCGGGGGTGGGCGACGTGCTCGCCGCCGCCGGTGACGAGTGGGCCGCGCGCGCCGGTGGCACGTCCGGGGTCCTGTGGGGCGCCGGGCTGCGTGCGGCGGGCGAGGTCATCGGCGACGGCGTGATCGACGCGGTCGCCGCCGTGGACGCGTTCGCCGAGCGCGTGATCGCACTCGGCGGCGCCGAACCCGGCGACAAGACCCTGGTCGACGCGCTGGTGCCGTTCCGCGAGCGGCTGGCGTCCGGCACCTGGGCGCAGGCCGCGGCCGCCGCCGAAGACGCCGCCCGCGCCACCGCCGATCTGGTGCCGCGCAAGGGACGGGCCCGCCCGCTCGCCGAGCGCAGCGTCGGCACCCCGGACCCGGGAGCCGTGTCGCTGGCCCTGATCGCCCGCACCGTCTCCGAGTACCTGCGAGAAGGGACGCGATGAACTACCGCATCGTGGTCGGCTGCGACGACGCCGGCCTGGACTACAAGGAACAACTCGCCGCCGACCTGCGGGCCGACCCGCGGGTGGCCGAGGTGGTCGACCTCGGCGTGCACCGCGGCGCCGACGACGTGCACCGGCCCTACCCGGAGATCGGGCTCGCCGCGGGCGAGGCGATCCGCGACGGCAGGGCCGACCGGGCGGTGCTGGTGTGCGGCACCGGCATCGGGATGGCGCTGTCGGCGAACAAGGTGCCCGGCGTGCGGGCCACCACCGCGCACGACTCGTTCTCCGTCGAACGCTCCATCCTGTCCAACAACTGCCAGGTGCTCACGCTAGGGCAGCGGGTGGTCGGGCTGGAGCTGGCACGGCGGCTCGTGGCAGAGTGGCTGGGATACACCTTCGACGAGCGGTCCGCCAGCGCGGCGAAGGTATCGTTGATCAGCGAGTACGAGCGGTGCTGACGACCAGCCCGGGGAGGGCGCGCGTGGTGAAGGAGCCGAACCGCAACCTGCGGCAGATGGCTGTCGACACGCTGCGCCAGGCCATCACGACCGGCGAGTTCCCGCCGGGCAGCCACCTCGGCGAGGTGCAGGTCTCCGAGCAGCTCGGCATCAGCCGCGGCACGCTGCGCGAGGCGCTCCGCCAGCTCCAGCAGGAGGGGCTCGTCGAATACGGCGAGCGCGGCCGCGTCACGGTCCGGCTGATCAGCGAGAAGGACATCATCAACACCTTCACCGTCCGGGCGGCGCTGGAGGCGCTGGCCGGCGAGACGCTGGCGTCGAGCTACTACCGCGAGGAGCACTGCCGCCGCCTGCGGGCCGCGGTCGACCGGATGGCGCGCGCCACCCGGGTGTCGCTGGAGGCCCAGATCGAGGCCGACCTGGCCTTCCACGAGCTGCTGGTCGAGCTGACCGACAACGACGCGCTGGTGCGCTCGTGGAAGCTCCTCGAAGGCCCGATCCGCATGTGCATCATGTACCGCGGCCTGGAACGCGCCCTGTCCAACATGAGCCCGGGCCGCCACCTGGAGATCGTCACGGCGATCGAGTCCGGCGACCCGGTCAAGACGCAGAGCGTGATCTCCGAGCACATGGTCGCCACCGCGCAGGCCCTGCTGTTCGGCACCGTGCGCACCCGCCCGCGCATCGAGATCACCGGCGAGAACTGACTCTTCCTCCCGGGCGTGTTTTCCGCCCGGATCACGAAAGCGACGCAATCCATGACTGCATCGATCGCGCCGTCGGCCACCCGTGCCGACCGCGTCGCCGCGGCGGCCCACCGCATGCGGCACCACATCCTGAACATGGGCGAGGCCCAGGGCCAGGGCTACGTCGGGCAGGCGCTCGGCGCCGCCGACCTGCTCGCCACCGTCTACACCGACCAGCTGCGGCTGCGGCCGGAGGACCCGGAGTGGCCGGAGCGGGACCGGTTCCTGCTCTCCACCGGGCACTACGCCATCGGGCTGTACGCGGCACTGGCGGAGGCCGGGGTCGTGCCGGTCGAGGAGCTGGAGACCTACGGCTCGGACGACTCGCGCCTGCCGATGTCGGGCATGGCGACCCACACCCCCGGCATGGAGATCTCCGGCGGTTCGCTGGGCCACGGGCTGACCGTCGCCGTCGGCATGGCGCTCGGCCTGCGGCTGCGGGGCTCCTCGTCGCGGGTGTTCAACTTCCTCTCCGACGGCGAGCTCGACGAGGGCTCCACGTGGGAGGCCGCGATGGGCGCCGCGCACCACCGGCTCGGGCTGCTCACCGCGATGGTCGACATCAACGCGCTGCAGGCCGACGGCCCCACCGCCGGCGTGCTGCGCACCGAGCCGGTCGTGGACAAGTGGGCGGCCGCGGGCTGGTTCGTCCGCCGCGTGGACGGCAACGACATCCCCGCCCTGCTCGCCGCGTTCGACGAGATCGCCGAGCAGGCGCGGCCGGACGGGCAGCCGTCGGTGCTGCTGTGCGACACCCGCGTCGGCCGCGGCGTGCCGCTGCTGGAGACCAGGGAGAAGGCGCACTTCATGCGCATCGACGAGCACGAGTGGGACATCTGCCGCGGGCAGCTGGACGAAGGAGCGCGGGCGTGACCACCACCAAGCGGCTGACCACGTCGGCGATGATCGCGTCGTTCGCCGACCCCGGCCAGAAGACGACGAGCGCGCCGTTCGGGCACGCCCTGGCCGCGCTCGCCGAGCACGACGCCCGGGTCGTCGGGCTCACCGCGGACCTCGGCAAGTACACCGACATGCACGTGTTCGCGCAGGCACACCCGGACCGGTTCTTCCAGATGGGGATGGCCGAGCAGCTGCTGCTCGGCGCCGCGGCGGGCATGGCCGAGGTCGGGCTGGTGCCGTTCGCGTCCACCTACTCGGTGTTCGCGGCGCGGCGCGCGTACGACTTCCTGTGCCTGGACATCGCCGAGCCGAACCTCAACGTCAACGTGGTCGGCGGCCTGCCCGGCCTGACCACCGGGTACGGGCCGAGCCACCAGGCCACCGAGGACATCGCGATCTTCCGCGGCATGCCGAACCTGACGATCGTGGACCCGTGCGACTCGGTCGACATCGAGCAGGCCGTGCCGCAGCTGGCCGCGTGCGAGGGCCCGACGTACCTGCGGCTGCTGCGCGGCAAGGTGCCGACGGTGCTGGACGAGTACGACTACTCCTTCGAGCTGGGCAAGGCCGCCGTGCTGCGTGGCGGCAACGACGTCGTGTTCGTCTCCAGTGGACTGATGACGATGCGCGCGCTGCAGGCGGCGGAGAAGCTGGCCGCGCACAAGGTCGACGTGGCGGTCGTGCACACGCCGACAATCAAGCCGTTCGACTCGGAGACGGTGCTGCGCGAGATCGCGGGCGACCGGCTCGCGGTGACGCTGGAGAACCACACGGTGGTCGGCGGCCTGTTCGAGACGGTGGCCTCGGCGGCGGTGCGGGCCGGGGTGTCCGGCCGGATCGTGCCGGTCGCGCTGCCGGACGAGTTCCTGGCCGCCGGAGCGCTGCCCACGCTGCACGACCGGTACGGGCTCGCGACGGACCGCGTGGTGGAGCGGGTGCTGGCCGAGCTGGGTTGAGGCCACTTCGGGTGAACGCCTGGTGCGGGCTCGCGACGGGCCGCGTAGTGGGGTGGGTGCTGGCCGAGCTGGGCTGAGGCCACTTCGGGTGGACGCCCGGTGCGGGCTCGCGACGGACCGCGTGGTGGAGCGGGTGCTCGCCGAGCTGGGCTGAGGCCACCTCCGTTGAACGCCGTGCGCTACCCCCGGACGGGGGTAGCGCCACCGCGCGGGAGTCGACGTCCCCTGGTCCCGCGGGTACCGTGGGGCGACCGACGATGGTGTGGTGCGAGGAGGACGGACGCCGATGTCTGACGCCCGCTCGGTGCTGCATGTCGAGTTGGAGGGCGCCGCCCGGGCGGCGGCTCTGCCCGTCGTGTTCGGCGGCGAGGTGGTCGACGGCCGGTTGCGGCTGTCCGGCTTCGTCGGGACACGCACGACCTCGCTGCACAACCTGGACGTCCTGCCCGGCGCCGGCCTCGGTGGCCGCGTGCTGATGCAGGGCAGGCCGATCGCCGTGAGCGACTACGGCAGCGCCCGCACCATCACCCACGACTACGACCGCCCGGTGCTCGCCGAGGGGCTGGCGTCGATCATCGCCGTGCCCGTCCGGGCCGGCGGTCGCTGCCGCGCCGTGCTGTACGGCGCGGTGCGTCGGCCGGTGACGTTCGGCGACCGCGTCCGCGACGCCCTGATGGAGTCCGGCAAGCGCCTCGCCCGTGAGCTGAGCGAGCGCGACGAGCTGACCGCGCGCCTCGACTCGCTGTCCCCCGGGGCCACCCTCGAGGAGCTGCGCTCGGTGCACTCCGAGCTGCGGGCCATCGCCGGTGCGCTGCCGGACCCCGAGGCGCGTCGCCGGCTCTACGCGGCCGCGCAACGGCTCGTCGACCTCGGCGAGGGCAAACCCGTCCAGGGCCCGCGGGTGCGTCTGTCCACCAGGGAGACCGACGTGCTCGCCCAGGTCGCCCTCGGCTTCACCAACGGAGAGGTCGCGGAACGGCTGTCCCTGTCCCGGGAGACCGTGAAGGCCTACCTCGGTTCCGTCATGCGCAAGCTGGACGCCCACACCCGGCACGAAGCCGTCGTCAAGGCGCGCCGGCTGATGCTGCTGCCCTGAAGACCGGTGGCGCCGCGCGGCGCCACCGGCTCCCGGTTCAGGCCACGGTCGCTTCGCTGGCCTGCCCGGCCGTCATCGCGGTGCCGCGGGTCTCCTTCAGCGCCAGCGTGGACACCAGCGAGATCAGGCCGGTCACCGCGAGCATCACGCCGACCGCGATGCTGCCGAAGCTCGCGGTCAGACCGGGCGCCACCAGCGGCGGGATCGCGCCACCCAGGACACCCGCCAGGTTGTAGCCCAGGCCTGCGCCGGTGTAGCGGAAGCGCGTCTGGAACAGCTCCGGCAGGAACGAGCCTGCCGGCCCGTACGCCACCGCGAAGATCATCAGGGTGACCAGGACACCGGCCGCGAACGCGACCGGGCTTCCGGTGTCCAGCAACGGGAACAGGACCAGCGACCACACCACGCCGAGCGCGGACGAGTAGACGATGACCCGCCGCCGCCCGAGCCGGTCCGACAGCACGCCGGCGACCACGATGACGATCCCGAACGCGACCGCCGCCGCGATACCGATGCCCAGCACCACCGGCCGCGTCAGCCCGGCCCCGGTCTTGCTCGTGCCGTAGCTGGTCAGGTACGTGGTGCCCATGTAGAAGAACGCGAACAGCATCGTCAGCGAACCGGCCGACAGCAGGATCTCCCGCGGCTGCTTGCGCACCGCCTCCAGGAACGGCAGCCGCTTCGGGCGGTCCAGGCCCGCGGTGCCGCCCGCCGCGACGAACGCCGGGGTCTCGGCGATGCTCATCCGCACGTAGAACCCGACGGCCACCAGCAGGATGCTCACCAGGAACGGCACCCGCCATCCGTAGTCCAGGAACGCGGCGTCCGCGTCGCCCATCACCAGGTTCGTCACCAGGAACGTGCCGCTGGACAACGCGAACGCGATCGCGGGGCCCAGCTGCGGGAACACCGCGTACAGGCCGCGTTTGGCCGGTGGCGCGTACTCCGCGGTCAGCAGCGTCGCCCCGGCCCACTCTCCGCCGACCGCGAGCCCCTGCGCGAACCGCAGCACGACCAGGATGATCGGCGCGGCCACCCCGATCGTCGCCGCGCCGGGCAGCAGTCCGATGAGGACGGTGGCGATGCCCATCAGCAGCAGTGTGGAGATCAGCGTGCGCTTGCGGCCGATCCGGTCGCCGAAGTGTCCGAACAGGATCGCGCCGACCGGCCGGGCGACGAACGCGACGGCGAACGTGGCGAACGCGGCCACGGTCCCGGCCGTCGCGCCCAGTGCGGGGAAGAACACCTTCGGGAACACCAGCGCGGCCGCAGTGCCGTAGATGAAGAAGTCGTAGTACTCGATGGTCGTCCCGACGCAGCTGGCCACGGCCACCTTGCGCATCGGGACCGCCGGGGTCTGGCTCGACACGGGTTCTCCTCGTCGTTGAGGGATCACTGGCCAGGAATCGTCCGGTATGGACAAAACGGGCGCTACCCCCATCCGTGGGTATCGCCCCGGCGGCGGCCGAATGCATGATGTCGGGCAGCCCGAGCGAAAGGACACAAAGCGGTGAACGCGACCGATGCCTACCGTGCGAGCAGGGACCAGCTGGTGGCGCTGCGGGAGGACCACGCCCGCGCCGTGGCCGAGTTCCGCTGGCCCGAGCTGGGGGAGCGGTTCAACTGGGCGGTGGACTGGTTCGACGCGATCGCACGCGACAACGACCGGCCCGCTCTGGTGATCGCCGAGGAGGACGGCACCACCACGCAGCGGTCGTTCGCGGAGATGTCCCGCGCCTCGGACCGGCTGGCCGCGTGGCTGCGCGAGCGGGGCGTGCGCCGCGGCGTTCCGGTGCTGCTGATGCTCGGCAACCAGGTCGAGCTGTGGGAGTCGATGCTGGCGATCATGAAGCTGGGCGCGGTGATCCTGCCGACCACCAGCGCCGTCGGCCCGGCCGACCTGACCGACCGGATCACGCGCAGCGGCGCGGAGTTCGTCGTCTGCAACGCCGCCGACACCGGCAAGTTCGCCGACGTGCCGGGCGGCTACACCCGGATCAGCGTGGGCGCCGCGGACGGCTGGGCCGACCTGCGCGAGGCCGCGGACGCGCCGCACGTCCCGGTCGGGCATCCGGGCACCGCGCCCGGCGACCCGCTGCTGCTGTACTTCACCTCGGGCACCACGTCCCGGCCCAAGCTGGTCGAGCACACCCAGGTGTCCTACCCGGTCGGGCATCTGTCCACGATGTACTTCCTCGGGCTGCGGCCGGGCGACGTGCACCTCAACATCTCCTCGCCCGGCTGGGCGAAGCACGCGTGGTCGTGCTTCTTCGCGCCGTGGATCGCGGAGGCGACGATCTTCGTCTACAACTACCGCCGCTTCGACGCCGCCGCGCTGCTGGAGCAGCTGCGCAAGCGCGAAGTCAGCTCGTTCTGCGCCCCGCCCACGGTGTGGCGCATGCTGATCAACGCCGACCTCGGTGAGCGGCCGTCCGCGCTGCGCGAGGTCATCGGGGCGGGCGAACCGCTCAACCCGGAGGTGATCGAGCAGGTCCGGCGGGCGTGGGGGCTGACGATCCGGGACGGCTTCGGGCAGACCGAGACGACCGCGCAGGTCGGCAACACGCCGGGCTCGGCGGTCAAGGCCGGCTCGATGGGCCGCGCCCTGCCCGGGGTGCCGGTCGTGCTGGTCGACCCGGCGAGCGGGCAGCCGCTGACCGGCCCCGGCGAGGGCGAGATCTGCCTGGACCTGTCGCGCTCGCCGGTGAACCTGATGACCGGCTACCGCGGCGACCCCGAGCGCAACGCCGAGGCGATGGCGGGCGGTTACTACCACACGGGTGACGTGGCGACGATCGACGCCGAGGGCTACATCACCTACATCGGCCGCACCGACGACGTGTTCAAGGCCAGCGACTACAAGATCAGCCCGTTCGAGCTGGAGTCGGTCCTGATCGAGCACCCGGCGGTGGCCGAGGCGGCGGTCGTGCCCGCGCCGGACCCGGTGCGGCTGGCCGTGCCCAAGGCCTACGTCGCGCTCGCGCCCGGCCACGAGCCGACCAAGGAGACCGCGTTGTCGATCCTGCGGCACGCCCGCGAGAACCTCGCGCCGTGGCAGCGGGTCCGGCGGCTCGAGTTCTTCGAGCTGCCCAAGACGATCTCCGGCAAGATCCGGCGCGTCGAGCTGCGGTCCCGCGAGGACGAGCTGGGCACCGGCAGCCCCGCGGAGTGGCGCGACGACCAGTTCCCGGACCTGCGCGGCTGAACGGTCCCTCCCGCGCGCAGTAGGTTGGAGGTGAGCAACCAGTGTGAGGGAGGACGAACGTGGGTCTGAAGGTCGGCTACAAGGCTTCGGCGGAGCAGTTCGGTCCGCGGGATCTGGTCGAGTACGCCGTGCGGGCCGAGGAGCTGGGCCTGGACTCGGTGATGGTGTCCGACCACTTCCTGCCGTGGCGGCACGAGGGTGGGCACGCGCCGTTCGCGTTGTCGTGGATGTCGGCGGTGGCGGAGCGGACGAACCGGGTGCAGATCGGGACGAGTGTGCTGACTCCGACGTTCCGG
>NZ_JBHZEN010000078.1:0-20941 GCF_050958625.1 Amycolatopsis sp. 3B14 | reverse complement strand
CGGTGGTGGCGATGATGCCGGCGGCGTTCTCCGCGATCAGTTCCCGGTCCATCCGCGGCTTGCGGTAGTAGCCCTGAATGCTCGCCAGCGACGACAGCTTGAACAGGTTGCGCAACCCCGTCGCGTTCTCCGCCAGCATCGTCATGTGCGTGTACGCACCGCCACCGGAGACGTCACCGCCCTCACCGAACTCGTCCGAGCCCCGCTGCGAGGCCTGCCCCCAGAAGATCGGCTTCTTGGTGAACCGCGACTCCGGCGCGATGTAGGCCTCGATCCCGATGATCGGCTTGAGCCCGGCCTTGCGCGACTGCTGGTAGAACTCGTCCGCCCCGTACATGTTGCCGTGGTCGGTCATCCCGACCGCGGGCATGCCGAGACGACTCGCCTCGGCGAACAGCGGGGCGATCTTCGCCGCACCGTCGAGCATCGAGTACTCGGTGTGCACGTGCAGGTGGACGAAGGAATCGTTCGACACCAGCAGGAACCTCCCCTTGTTTCACGCTGACTCCCGGCCTGGAGGGATCAGCCTAGCTCGCGGCACCGACGAAAAACGCGCCGACGTGCCGAGTGAAGTTTATTTGACCTCCAGTTCCAATATGAGCTAGCGTTCCGGCATGGCGAGAGCGAAGGCCTTCGACGTGGACGCCGCCGTGGACAAGGCGATGGAGGTCTTCTGGGCGAACGGGTTCGGCGGCACCACGCCCCAGCAGCTGGTCGACGCACTGGGCATCGGGCGGGGCAGCCTGTACAACGCGTTCGACAGCAAGCACGCCCTCTACGAGCGGGCGCTGCGGCGCTACTACGAGCGCGAGACGGTCCGGCTGATCGAGGTGCTGGACGGCCCAGGCCCGGCCCGCGAGCGACTGCGCGCGGCGCTGGAACTCGTCGTCGACGCGGCCCGCGAAGACCGGCGTGGCTGCATGATGGCCAACGCCGCGGTCGAGTTCGGCGCGGCCGACGAGGTGGTCAACCACCTGGTGCGACGCACCTTCGAGCGACAGGAGGCCGCCTTCCGCAGCACCATCGAGGAGGGGCAGCGGGCAGGCGAGATCGACGCCGGGGCCGACGCGCGGGCGCTCGCGTCGTTCCTGCTCACCACCATCAACGGCATCCGCGTGCTGGCCAAGGCCGACCCGGACCCGCGCCGCCTCGCGGACCTGGCAGGCACGGCTCTGCGCGCGCTCTGAACCCGCTGACCTGCGGCGTTTTTGCGCTGCCTTCATTTTGTAACTCTAGTTCAAGAAAGAGAGTGCACGTGGACCTGCAGTTGGACGGCAAGACGGCGGTCGTGACCGGCGCGAGCAAGGGGATCGGCCTGGCGGTCGTCCACGCGCTGGCCGCCGAGGGCGTGACGGTGTTCGCGGCGGCACGCACCGTGAGCGAAGGCGTGCCGGTGCGGGCCGACCTCACGACCCGGGAGGGGGTGGCGCTGCTCGCGGAGCGGGCCGGTGACGTCGACATCCTGGTCAACAACCTGGGCGGCGTGACCACGGGCAGCATGCGCGCGGACGGTTTCCTGGACATCGACGACGACGCGTGGCAGCGCACGTACGAGCTGAACCTGTTTTCGACCGTGCGGGTGACCAGGGCGCTGCTGCCGGGACTCCTCCGCCGGCGCGGCATCGTGATCAACATCTCGTCGATCGGCGCGCGGGCCGCCTTCCAGCCGGTCGACTACGGCACCGCCAAGGCCGCGCTGACGAACCTGACGAAGGCCCTGGCCGAGGAGTTCGGACCGCGCGGCCTGCGCGCGCTGACCGTCAGCCCCGGCCCGACGCGGACCGCCAACTGGGCCGACCCCGCGGGGTACGCGGGCGAGCTGGCGGCCGCCGCCGGGATCCCGCTGGAGGAGTTTCTGGCCGGCGTGCCCGCGTCGATGGGCATCACCACCGGCAGGCTGACCGAGCCCGAGGAGACGGCCGCGCTGGTGACGTTCCTCGCCTCGCCCCGCTCCGGCAACCTGACCGGCGCCGACTACCTGGCCGACGGCGGGGTGATCAAGACCGTGTAGTGACGAGCATCCGGTTGACAGGGGGAAGTGGCGCGGCGAGCCTCGGGGCGTGGTGATCCCCCTCGTTCAGGTAGTCCGCGACGGGCTCGTGGAAAGCGTCCACTTCGGATCGCGGGTCGTCCTCGGCCCAGGTGGCGAGGTGCTGGAGGCCGGGGGTGACGTCGACCAGCCGGGCTACCCCCGGTCCACGGCGAAGCTCATGCAGGCCGCCGGCATGGTGCGGCTCGGGCTCGACCTGCCGCCCGACCTGCTCGCGCTGGCGTCCGCGAGCCACTCCGCGGAGGAGTTCCACCTCGACGGGGCGCGCAAGATCCTCGGCGAGCTCACCGAGGACGACCTGCAGTGCCCCGCCCACCTCCCCCACGACCCGGTCCTGCACGACGTGTGGATCGCGGAGGGACGCCCGCCGCGGCGGCTCGCGCACAACTGCTCCGGCAAGCACGCCGCGATGCTCGCCACCGCGAAGCTGAACGGCTGGTCCACCCACGACTACCTGGACCCCGCGCACCCGCTGCAGGTGAAGCTCGCCGAGACGGTGGCCGAACTCGCGAGCGAACCGATCGCGCACACCGCGGTCGACGGGTGCGGCGCGCCCCTGTTCGCGATCTCCCTGCACGGCCTCGCCACCGCCGTCCAGCGGGTCGCCACCGCCCCGCCCGGCACCCCGGAACACCGCGTGGCGGAGGCGATCCGCACGCACCCGGAGATGCTGGCCGGCCCGAACCGGGACGTCACCCAACTGATGACCGCGGTGCCCGGGCTGATCGCCAAGGACGGCGCCGAGGCCGTGCAGATCGCGGTCCTGCCGGACGGTGTCACGGTCGCTGTCAAGATCGCCGACGGCTCCGCGCGCGCCCGCATGCCGGCCACGCTGGCGGCCCTGCGCCGCTTCGCGCCCCGGTACGACTGGGACGACGTGGTAAACCGCTGTCCCAGCCTGCACGCGCCCAATATGGTCGGTCTGTGACGACACTGCGCGAAGAAGACGTCGACCGCTTCCGCCGCGACACCCCGGGCACGGAAGAGGTCGTGCACCTCAACAACGCCGGCTCGGCGCTGCCGCCGCGGCAGGTCACCGACACGGTGCTCGACTACCTGCGCGAGGAGTCGGTGCGCGGCGGTTACGAGACCGCGGCCGCGCACGACGACCGAATCCAGGCCGTGCCCGACGCGATCGCCCGGTTCCTCGGCGCGGAAGCCGCCGACATCTCGGTGACCGACAGCGCGACCCGCTCGTGGCAGGCCGTCTTCTACGCGTTCCGCTTCGAGCCCGGCGACCGCATCCTGACCTGCCGGTCGGAGTACGCCAGCAACGCGATCGCCTACTTGCAGATCGCCCGCCGCACCGGCGCGGTGGTCGAGGTCGTCGAGGACGACGAGAGCGGCCAGCTCGACGTCGCCGACCTGGAGCGCCGCCTGGACGACGACGTCAAGCTCATCGCGATCACCCACGTGCCGACCCAGGGCGGCCTGGTCAACCCGGCCGAGGAGATCGGCGCGATCGCCGAGTCGGCCGGGATCCCGTTCCTGCTCGACGCCTGCCAGTCGGCCGGGCAGCTGGACCTCGACGTGCGCCGCCTGCGCTGCGACGCGCTGTCCGGCACCGGCCGCAAGTACCTCCGCGGCCCCCGCGGCACCGGCTTCCTCTACACGCACCCGCGGCTGCGCGAGCGGCTCGAGCCCGCGATGCTCGACCTGCACTCGGCCACGTGGACCGCGCCGGACAGCTTCGAGATCGCGCCGGACGGCCGCCGCTTCGAGACCTGGGAACGCAACCACGGTCTCGTGCTCGGCCTCGGCGCCGCCGTCGAGTACGCCCACGAGATCGGCCTGTCCGCCATCGAGGAGCGGGTGACCGCGCTGGCCGCGCGGCTGCGGGCGGACCTGTCGCAGATCGGCGGCGTCTCGGTGCACGACCAGGGCAAGCGCAAGTGCGGCATCGTCACCTTCAGCGTGGCCGGGACCGACGCGGCGGAGGTCCAGGCGGCGCTGGCCGCGGCGAAGATCAACACCTCGGTGGCGCGCCCCACCTCCTACCAGTACGACCAGGAGGTGCGGCGCCTGCCGGACATGGTGCGGGCGTCCGTGCACTACTACAACACCGAGGACGAGCTGCGCGCGCTGGCCGAGGCCGTGGAGCGGCTCGCGTAGCCGGTCATTCGCTGCGCAGGACGGCCGCGATGGGCGTCCGCGCCGCGCCGCGCGCCGGGATGAGCGCACCCGCCACCGCGATGACGATGCCGGCCAGCGCCAGCAGGGCCGCCATCGGCGCGCGGTAGACGTCCAGGACGAAGCCGAAGACGTCGGACTGGGCCGCGCGCATCATCGCGGGGGCGACCACCCCGTGCACGAGGATCCCGAGCGGCACGCCGATCAGCCCGCCGACCAGTCCCAGCGCGCCCATCGAGGTCACCAGCATCACGGTGACCTGGCGCGGTGTCATGCCGATCGACTTCAGCATGCCGAGGTCGCGCCGCCGTTCGCGGGCGTTGAGGACGACGGTGTTGAACACGCCGAGCGCGGCGACGGCGCCCAGCACCAGCGTCAGGAGCGTGGCGGAGCTGATGAGCACCACGGCCTGGCTCGACGTCCCGTCGCGCGGGGGCAGGACGGTCAGGCCGGGGTCGCCGGCCTCGACCGCGGCGCGGTAGGCCTGCTGGTCGGTGCCCGGCGCGAGTTCGACCGTGTAGGTGTCGGCCCGCGCGGCTGGGTCGAGCAGCGTCAGGGTGGACCAGTCGGCGAAGATCGTGTCGGCGTTGTTGGTCAGCACGACGCCGACGATCCGCGCCGGGGTGCGCTGCCCGGCGAGTTCCACGGTGACGGTGTCGCCGAGCGCGAGCCCGCGCTGGTTCAGGAACCTCGACGGCACCGCGACCTGCCCCGGCCCGTCCGGCCAGTGGCCGCTCGTGACCTGGGGGGCGAGGGCCGCCGAGTCGCCGCGGGAGAACTCGACCGTCGCGGTCTGCTGCCCGCCGACCACGTTGACGTTCTTCGTGGCCACCGCGGCGACGAGCTCCGCGCCGGGGGTCGAGCGCAGCAGCGCCTCGTCCTCGGCGTCGGTCAGCGTGGTCGTGGCACCGGGGCCGCCCGGCTTCGGCGACGCGCCGTCCGACAGCGCCGGCCCGCCCGCCACCACGTCGATGCGGTCCGGGTGGGACGGCCGCACCGCCGAGTTGTAGGCGTTCACCGACAACGTCACGCCGATCGCGAGCGTCACGGTGGTGACGCCGAGGACGACCGCGGCCAGCGTCAGGCCGCTGCGTGCCGGGCGGGCGAACGGGACCCCGAGGCCGAGGCTCACCGACCGCGGCAGCCGCAGGCCCGACAACCAGCGCTGCACGGCGAGCGCCCGCCCGGGCCGGGGCGCGCTGCCCGCGCTGATCGCCACCGCCGCAGGCAACCGGCGCGCCCGCAGCGCGGACACCAGCGCGGCCAAGGCGACCACGGCGGGCATCCCGAGCAACGCCGCGATGTCCACCCAGACGTCGATGCCGGCCGCGCCCGCGCCGAAGACCTGGAACGCGTCGGCCAGCAACGGCCGCGCGACCACGTTGCCGAGCACCGTGCCCAGCACGCACCCGGCGGCGGAGGGGACGGTGACCATCACCAGGTACACCCCCATCACCTGGTTCGGGCTGAAGCCGAGCGCCTTGAGCATCCCGATGTCGCGGTACCCGGCCACCACCGCGCCGCCGACCACGTTGGCGACGATCAGCACCGCGACCGCGAGCCCGAGGAACCCGAAGACGACGAGGAACGGCACGTACACCCCGACCTCGGTGGCGAGGTGCTGCTTCACCGTGAGGTAGGACTGCGCGCCCAGCAGCGCCCCGGGCGGCAGCCCGGCCGTCACCGCCGCCTGCCCGGCGCGGATCTCCGCGGCGGTCGCACTCGCGGTGAACCGGTAGAGCATCTGGCTCGCGGTGGGCTGCAACGCCACCGCCTGGGCGGGGGTGACCCACGCGTCGGCGGACGCGCTCACCGAGTAGGCGAACCCGACGATGGTCAGCGCGGGACGGCCGGGAACCTCGATCCGGGTCCCGAGCGGCACCAGGGTGGTGCCGGGGACCAGGTTCAGGACGATCTCGCCCGGCGCGGCGGCCCACCGGCCCTCCCACACGTCGACCCGGTCCACCGGCCCGCCGGGGTCCGCGCGCCCCACGGTGGTCAGGGACGGGCCGACGCGTTGCGCGCTCTGCGAGGTGTCGAGGGTGAGCTGGGCGAACGGCCCGGCCGCCGCCTCGGCGCCCACGGCGGCCGCCGTCAACTGTTCGTCGGTCACCAGGGTGCGGTCGAACGCCGCGACCAGGTCCGCTCCGCTCTGCTGCTCGTGCGCCCGGTCGAACGGGGCCGACGACGACACCAGCAGCCCGAGCGCCAGCACGATCGTCGCCGTGGAGATGGTCACCACCAGCCCGATCACCGCGGTCTGGAGCCGGCGGCGGCCCACCGCGGCCCGCGCCACCCGCCACACCGCGCTCACGGCGTCCGCTCCAGGCTGGTCTCGCGCGCGACCCGCCCGTCGGCGACCTCGACCACGCGGCTCGCGCACCGGGTGGCGAGCCGCTCGTCGTGCGTCACCAGCAGCAGCGTCTGCCCGATCTGGTTGAGGTCGAGCAGCAGGTCCATCACCTGCTCGCCGGACCGGCTGTCCAGCGCGCCGGTCGGCTCGTCGGCCAGCAGCAGCGCGGGCCGGTTCATCAGCGCCCGCGCGACCGCGACGCGCTGCCGCTCGCCGCCGCTCAGCCGGGCCGGGTAGATGTTGCGGCGCCCGGCGATGCCGAGCTCGTCGAGCAGTTCGAGCGCGCGCTTGCGGGCCTGGCCGGCCGGGGTGCCGGTGAGCTGGGCGGCGAGCGCCACGTTGTCCAGCGCGGGCAGGTCGTCGAGCAGGTTGAAGAACTGGAAGATCATGCCGATCCGGCGACGGCGGAACAGCGCCAGCCCGGTCTCGTTGAGCTTCCCCAGGTCCTCGCCGTGCACGACGACCGAGCCGGACGTCGGGCGGTCCAGCCCGGCCACCATGTTCAGCAGCGTGGACTTGCCGCTGCCGGAGGGGCCCATCACCGCGACCGCCTCCCCGGCCCGGATCTCCAGGGAGACCCCGTCCAGGGCGACCGATTCGCTGTACTCCTTGCGCACGTCGGTCAACCGCACGACCGCGCCGTCATCTCTGGTCACGCCGGCCATCCTGCGGGCAGCGGCCCGGTGCCGGCATCGGTCCGGGGAGGTAACTCCCGGCGCGGGTCATCCCGGGGATGTAGTCCGGCGGTGGATGCGTATCGCTCCGGGTCCTGACACAGTTGCCGGGTGTGGGAACTGGTTGTCGCCGCGGTGGCGTGCCTGGTGGCCGCGGTGCTGGCGGTCCGGCTCGGGCGCGCGCGGCGGGCGTTCGCGAGGGCGCTGGAGGAGCGCGGCTGGCTGCTGGAGCGGGAACGGGAAAGCGCGGCGCGCAGCGCGGTCGACGACGAGCGGGCCCGGATCGCGCGGGAGCTGCACGACATCGTCAGCCACAACGTGAGCGTCATGGTGGTGCAAACCGGGGCCGCGCGCCGCGTGCTCGCGACCGAACCGGAGCAGGCCGCGACGGCGCTGGAAGCGGTCGAGGCGGCCGGGCGGGACACGATGACCGAGCTGCGGAACCTGCTCGGCGTGCTCGCCCCGCCCGCCGACGGTGACGAGACCGCGGACCTGTCGCCGCAACCCAGCCTGAGCAGGCTCAGCCCGCTGATCGACCGGATCGCGTTCGCCGGGCTGCCGGTGGAGGTCCGCGTGTCCGGCGAGCCGCGGCCGCTGCCGTCCGGTGTGGACCTGACGGCGTACCGGATCATCCAGGAAGCGCTCACCAACGCACTCAAGCACGGCGACGGGCGGCAGGCGGAGGTGACTGTCCGGTACTCCGACCGCTACCTGCGGGTCGAGGTGCTCAACAGCGGGCCCAGCGTGCTGTCCGGGGACGCGCCGGCCCCGTCCGGCGAGACCGAGGAGGGACGCGGCCTGCTCGGGTTGCGGCAGCGGGTGGCCGTGTTCGGCGGCGACCTGGACGCCCGGCGGCGCATCGGCGGCGGGTTCCGGGTCCGGGCGAAGATCCCGCTGGAGCGGCCGTGACCGGGCCGCGCGTGGTGATCGCCGACGACCAGGCCCTGGTGCGCACCGGCTTCCGGATGATCCTCGCCTCCGGCGGCGTCGACGTCGTGGGCGAGGCGGCGGACGGCGCGGAGGCCGTCGCCACCGTCCGCGACCTGGAGCCGGACGTCGTGCTCATGGACATCCGGATGCCGGCGATGGACGGCCTGGAGGCCGCGCGCCGCATCCTGGCGCGCGACCCCGGCTGCCGGGTGCTCATGCTGACCACGTTCGACCTCGACCGCTACGTCTACGACGCGCTCGCCGCCGGGGCCAGCGGCTTCCTGCTCAAGGACGTCACCCCCGAGCACCTGGTGGCCGCGGTGCGCCTGGTCGGCACCGGCGACGCGCTGCTGGCCCCGTCGATCACCCGGCGGCTGGTGGAACGTTTCGCCGCGGGGCAAGCGCGCCCGGCGCCGCACCGCGACCTCGCCGTCCTGACCCCGCGCGAACTGGAGGTCCTCACCCTCGTCGCGCGGGGCCGGTCGAACGCCGAGATCGCCGCGGAGCTGACGCTCAGCGAGGCGACGGTCAAGACCCACGTGGCCCGCATCTTCGCCAAGCTGTCGTTGCGCGACCGCGCCCAGGCCGTCGTCCTCGCCTACGAAACCGGGCTGGTCTCCCCGGGCGACTGAACCGGTGTGGTCAGCACTCGGTCGTGCCCCGCCTCGCGCACCGGGCCGGTCAGCTCGAACGCGGCGCGGCAGGGCAGATCGTCGGCCGAGCGGCCGGCGAACACCTCGATCGTGCCGGGTTCGACGATCCGGCGCAGGTCCAGTCCGGTGAACGCGAGCCGGTCGGCGTGCAGCCGGAACGTCACCGTGCGCGCCTCCCCCGCGTCGAGGGTGACCCGCGCGAACCCGGCCAGCTGCCGCACCGGGCGGGTCACCTCCGCCAGCACGTCGCTGAAGTACAGCTGCACCACCTCGTCCCCGGCGCGGTCGCCGGAGTTGCGCACCCGCACCGAGACCTCGACCGCACCGTCGGTCGGCACCTCGCGGGCGCTCAGCGTCAGGTCCTCGTAGTCGAACGTGGTGTAGGAGATGCCGTGCCCGAACGGGAACAGCGGGCTCGGGTCGAGGTTGCTGATGCCCTCGCTGTTGCCGCCGAGCGGGGGCTGCAGGTAGGTGCTCGGCTGCGCGCCGGCCACCCGCGGCACCTGCACCGGGAGCCGCCCGCCGAAGTTCGTCCGTCCAGACAGGACACCCGCCAGCGCGGGCCCGCCCTCCTCGCCGGGCATGAACGCCTGCACCAGGGCCGCCGCCCCGGTGTGGTCCCCCAGCGCGTACGGACGGCCGGACACCACGACCACCACCACCGGCGTGCCGGTGGCCAGCAGTTCCGTCAGCAGCTCGTCCTGCACGCCGGGCAGCCGCAGGTCCGGCGCGTCGCAGCCCTCGCCGGAGGTGCCCTCGCCGAACAGGCCCGCCCGGTCGCCGACCACCGCGAGGCACACGTCCGCCTCTCGCGCGGCTTCCACTGCTTCGGCGAAGCCGGACCGGTCCTCGTCGCGGATCGGGCAGCCGGCCGCCGAAGTGATCACGGCGTCCGGCAGTTCCGCGCGCAGCGACTCCAGCAGTGACGGCGCGTCGACACCGATGCCGTACTCGGGATAGCGCGGCAGCACGTGGTTCGGGTAGGAGTAGCAGCCCATGAACGCCAACGGGTCGTCCGCGCACGGGCCGACGACCGCGATCCGCTTCGCGCGCAACGGCAGCGTGCCGTCGTTGGCCAGCAGCACCACCGACTTCTCGGCCAGTTCCCGCGCGATCGCGCGGTTGCGTGGCGAGTCCAGGTCCACCGGCCGCGCCCGCGGCGCCCAGTCCGCGTCGAGCAGGCCAAGCTCCGCCTTCTGGCGCAGCAGCCGGCCGACCGCGCGGTCCACAAGGGACTCCGGCACCTCGCCCGATCGCACCAGCTCGACGAGTTCCTTGCCGTAGCACAGGGTGTCCGGCAGCTCGACGTCGATGCCCGCGGCCAGCGCGAGCGCCCCGGCCTGCCCGGTGCTGTCGGCGACCCGGTGCATGCTGCCCAGGAACGCGATGGCCCAGTAGTCGGACACCACCACGCCCTCGAAACCCCACTCGTCCCGCAGGATCCCGGTCAGCAGCGGCGCGTTCGCCGCCGCGGGCACCCCGTCGAGGTCGACGTAGGCGTTCATCACCGAGCGCGCCCCGCCCTCGCGGATCGCCATCTCGAACGGCGGCAGGATCACGTCCCGCAGCTCCCGCTGGCCGATCGACACCGGCGCGTGGTTGCGGGCCGCGCGCGACGCCGAGTACCCGGCGAAGTGCTTGAGCGTGGCGACGATCCCGTTGCGCTCCAGGCCGCGCACGTACGCGGCGCCGAGCGTGCCGACCAGGTAGGGGTCCTCACCGAGGGTCTCCTCGACCCGGCCCCACCGGTAGTCCCGCACGACGTCCAGCACCGGCGACAGGCCCTGGTGCACCCCGGAAGCGCGCATGTCGTCCGCGATCGCCGACGCCATCCGCTCGACCAGCTCCGGGTCGAACGTCGCCGCCCACGCCAGCGCCGCCGGATAGACCGTGGCGCCATAGGTGGTGAACCCGGTCAGGCATTCCTCGTGCACGATCGCCGGGATGCCGAGCCGGGTCTCCTCGACGATCTCCCGCTGCAGCGCCTCGACCCGCGCCGCGCCGTCGGCCGCGCTGACCGGCGCCGTGCCGAACACCCGCGTCAGGTGCCCGATGCCGTTCTCCCGCGCCTGCTCGAACGGCACCCCGCCCCGCGCGAAGACGTCCTGCATCGGCGCGACGTTGCCGTTCAGCTGCTCGTTGCCCGGCCATGCGCTGCCCAGCTGCGCCACCTTCTCTTCGAGGGTCATCTCCGCCAGCAGCGCCTCGGCTCGGGCAGCGGCGGGCAGCGCGCTGTCGCGCCAGGTCGGTTCCGTCATGGTGCTCCTCGCAGGTTCGTCGTCGAATCGCGCACCACCAGGTTGGTGGCCAGCTCCACGTGGTGGGAGTCGAGGGTTTCGCCGGCAGCGAGCCGCATCAGCGTGCGCAGCGCGACGCGGCCCATGTCCTGCAACGGCTGCCGCACGGTGGTCAGCGCGGGCGTGGCCAGCTCGGCGAGCATGGTGTCGTCGAACCCGACGACCGACAGGTCCTCGGGCACGCGCAGTCCCCGCCGCCGGGCGGCTTCCATCACGCCCAGCGCGGTCGCGTCGCTGGCCGCGAACACGGCGGTCGGCGGCTCCGGCAGGTCGAGCAGCCGCCCGCCCATCTCCAGTCCGTCCGGATAGCCGAAGGCGCCGTGCAGGATCAGCCGCGGGTCGACGGTCACGCCGGCGTTCTCCAGCGCCGCGCGATAGCCGTGCTGGCGGGCCTGGCTGCAGGAGGCCTGCACCGGCCCGCCGGCGTAGGCGATGCGCCGGTGGCCAAGCTGCAGCAGGTGTTCGGTGGCGGACACCCCGCCGTTCCAGTTGGTGGCGCCGACGCTGGTCACCTCGACGCGCGGCAGGTTCAGCGGGTCGATCACCACGAGCGGCAGCCCGGCCCGCGCGAAGCCCTCGACCTGTGCGCGGGTCAGCTCGGAGGTGACCACGATCAGCCCTTCGCGGCCGGCCAGGCTCAGGCGCCGCGCCCAGTCGTCGTCGTCGGACTCCGGCAGGCGCCCGACCACGACGTCCACCCCGGTTTCCGCGCCCGCCTCGGTGACCCCGCGCAGGACCTCCAGCGAATAGGGGCTCACCAGGTCGTCGAACACCAGGTCCACCACGCGCGCGGGCCCGACCGTGCGCCGCCCTGGCTGGGGCACGTAACCCAGGTCCTTCAGCACGTCCTGGACCCGCTGCCGGGTCGCCGCCGCCACGTCGCCGCGGCCGTTGAGCACCTTGGAGACCGTCGGCAGCGAAACCCCGGCGGCCTCGGCCACCATCGCGAGCGTCGCCCGCTGAGAACGCGCCGGCACCGCACCCTCCAACCATGTTCTTGCCGAAAAGTTTCAGGCGACTATAACGCTATTTTCCTCGCCGAAACAGCTCTTGACGGGTCCGGGCGAGGCGCATATCTTCCGACACACACCAGAGTGTTTCCGAAAACTTTCGGACCTTCGATGGGGAAGGCGCATCATGACACTGGTCAAGCGGCGCACCGCCGTGATCGCGGCCGGCCTGGCCGCGGTTCTCTCCCTCACCACCGCGTGCGGCTCCAGCGGTCCCTCCGGCGGGGGCGGCGCCACCGCGTGGGCGCTCACCGGCGGCGACGAGCAGACGTTCCGGACGTCCTTCGAGTCGTCCGGGGTCGACGCGCAGTACTTCGGCAACGACGCGTACAAGCAGAAGATCCGCACCGCGATCGGCGCCAACGAGGCCCCGACGCTGGTCTTCAGCTGGAGCGGCGGCCTGCTCCAGTCCTGGGTGGACTCCGGCAAGATCATGGACCTGTCCGGCGAGGCCGCGAACGACCCGGCGTTCGTGAACCGCTTCCTGCCGTCGGTGGCGCGCACCGGCGTGCTCGACGGCAAGACCTACGCCGTGCCGAACAACGGCATGCAACCGGTCGTGCTGTTCTACAACAAGGAACTGTTCGACCGGATCGGCGCGCAGCCGCCGAAGACGTGGGACGAGATGATGGCCCTGGTGCCACGGTTCAACGAGGCCGGCATCGCGCCGTTCTCCCTCGGCGGGCAGAGCAAGTGGCCGCAGCTGATGTGGGAGGAGTACCTCGTCGACCGCATCGGCGGGCCCGAGGTGTTCAACAACATCGTCGCGGGCAAGCCCGGCGCGTGGTCGGACCCGGCGATCATCCGCGCCAACACGATGATCCAGCAGCTCGTCGACGCAGGCGGGTTCGTCCGCGGGTTCAACTCGATCGCGACCGACAGCAACGCCGACACCGCGCTGCTGTTCACCGGCAAGGCCGCGATGTACCTGATGGGCTCCTGGGCCTTCCCCACCATCAAGCAGGCCGACCCCGAGTTCATCTCGAGCGGCAAGCTCGGCTGGACCACCTTCCCCACCGTGCCCGGCGGCAAGGGCGACCCGGCGAACATCGTCGGCAACCCGGCCAACTACTGGTCCGTCTCGGCCACCGCGAGCGACGAGCAGAAGCAGGCCGCGCTGCGCTACCTGCGCGAGGACCTGATGAACGACTCCTACGTCGACTCGCTGCTCGCCGGCGGTTCGGTGCCGCCGCTCACCGGCATCGAGGACAAGCTCGCGAAAACCGAGGACCCGCAGTACCTGTCCTACGTGTACCAAATGGCGAGCAAGGCGCCGAACTTCCAGCTGTCCTGGGATCAGGCGCTCTCCCCCGGCCAGGCCGACGCGCTGCTGACCAACCTGGAGCAGCTGTTCCTCAAGCAGATCACGCCGGAACAGTTCTCCGCCAACATGAACGCGACGATCGGGCAATGAGCACGGTTCTCGAACAGCGGGACCGGGCGCCGGCACGCACGCCGGCGCCCGGCCGCGGCCGGCTGCGGACCGGCCCGAGCCCGCTGATGGCGGTGCCCGCGCTCGCGTTCTTCGGGGTGTTCGCGATCGTGCCGCTCGGCGGGGTCGCGGTGCTGAGCTTCATGGAGTGGGACGGCATCGGCGACCCGTCGTGGGCCGGGCTGGCGAACTGGGCCGCGGCGCTCGCCGACCCGGCCACCTACCACGCGATCTGGCTGTCGGTGCAGGTGATGGTGGTCAGCTGGCTGGTGCAGACGCCGATCTCGCTGCTGCTCGGCGTGCTCATCGCCGGGCGCGGCCGGTACCGCGCGCTGCTCGGGGTGCTGTACTTCCTGCCGATGCTGCTGTCCGCGGCGGCCATCGCGATCGCGTTCAAGGCGCTGCTGGACCCGAACTTCGGCATGAGCCGCGCGTTCGGGCTGGACTTCCTGTCGCAGGACTGGCTCGGCGACCCGACGCTCGCGCTGTACGTGGTGATCTTCGTGATCGCCTGGCAGTTCGTGCCCTTCCACACGCTGCTCTACCAGGGCGGGGTGCGGCAGATCCCGAAGTCGCTGTACGAGGCGGCGGAGCTGGACGGGGCGGGCCGGGTGCGGCAGTTCTTCCACATCACGCTGCCGCAGCTGCGCTACACGATCATCACCTCGTCGACGATGATGCTGGTCGGGTCGCTGACCTACTTCGACCTGGTGTTCGTGCTGACCGGCGGCGGCCCGGGCGACGCGACGCGGATGCTGCCGCTGGACATGTACCTGTCCGGGTTCTCCGGCAACGACATGGGGCGGGCGAGCACGCTGGCCGTGCTGCTGGTGGTCGCCGGGCTCGCGCTGGCGCTGGGGTTGTCGAGGCTGTCCAGCTTCCGGCGGGGCAGCCAACTGGAGGGGGCGTGATGCGGACCCGTCCGAACTACCTCGGCGGCCTCGCCGGGTTCGTGTGGCTGGCCGTCGTGCTGGTGCCGGTGTACTACGTGGTGGTGACGAGCCTGCGCAACCAGCGCGGGTTCTACGACGCGAACCCGTTGTCGGTGCCGGCCCCGCCGACGTTCAGCGCGTACGAACTGGTGCTGCGCAACGACTTCTGGCGGTATTTCGCCAACAGCGTGGTCGTGACGCTGGCGACGGTGGCGATCGCGGTCGCGGTGGCGTTGATGGCCGCCTACTACGTGGTGCGCGGGACGACGTGGTTCTCGCGGTTCACCTACCGCGGCTACCTGCTGGGCCTGGCGATCCCGATCCAGGCGACGATCATCCCGGTGTACTACCTGATCACGCGGGCGCAGCTGTACGACACGCTGCTGGCGATCATCCTGCCGTCGGTGGCGTTCGCGATCCCGCTGTCGGTGATCATCCTGGCGAACTTCCTGCGGGACGTGCCGAACGAGCTGTTCGAGTCGATGCGGGTGGACGGCGCCGGTGACTGGCGGATGCTGTTCAGCCTGGTGCTGCCGATGATCCGGCCGGCGGTGGTGACGGTCGCGGTGTACGACGGACTGAACGTGTGGAACGGGTTCCTGTTCCCGCTGATCCTGACGCAGAGCCCGGACCAGCGGGTGCTGCCGCTCGCGTTGTGGTCGTTCCAGGGGCAGTTCCGGGTCAACATCCCCGCGGTGCTGGCGGCGGTCGTGTTGTCGACGCTGCCGGTGCTGGCGCTGTACGTCCTGGGGCGGCGGCAGCTGGTCAGCGGCCTGACGGCGGGTTTCGGGAAGTGAGGTCGCGAACGGGCAGGAGTTCGACCGCCGCGCCGGACCGTTCGAGCAGGTGCGCGTGCTCGGCGCGCCTCGGGTCGTTCCGGTAGGCCTCGAACTCCTGCTCGCCCGGGAACCCGACGAGGTGCACCTCGGTGCCGTCGTCGAGGGACCGGACACGCCGTTCGAGGCGGCCGCCGTACTCGGCCAGGAGGGGCAGGACGGCGTCCTCGTAGGCGTCGAAGGCTTCCGCGCCGCCGTCGGGCAGCCGCGCGATCAGCAGGAAAGTCAGGGGCATGGGCTCATCATGGCGGGCTCGGCACCTCGACACGCCGGGCGCCGCGATCGCCACGCCGGGCGCCGCGCCGGCCGCCCCGGGCACCACGTTCACCACCCGGCGCCACCTTCCCCACCCCGGGCACCACCTCCGCCACCCCGGCGCCACATTCCCCAGGCCGGACACCACCTCCACCGCCCCCGGGTGCCGCGACCACCATCCCGGGCACCGTGTTCACCACGCCGCCGCCGCGTTCACCACCTCGGCATTCCCCGCCTCAGATACCGCATTCCTCACCTCGGCCACCACCTTCGCCGCCCCCGCGCCGCATTCCCCACCTCGGGCACCGCATTCCCCGCCTCAGGCACCGCATTGCTCACCGCGGCCACCACCTTCACCGCCCCGGCGCCGCATTCCCCACCTCGGGCACCACGGTCCCTACCCCGGCGCCACGCTCACCACCCCGGCACCACGCTCACCACCCCGGCACCACGCTCACCGCCCCGAGCACCACCTCCACCGCACCGGCACCGCATTCCCCACCACGGGCATCGCGCCCGCCGAGCCGACCGCGCAGCGACCCAACCCATCACCGCCCGCGCACCACGCCCCGCACGTCCGCGGCCGACGGTGCGCCCAGCGCACGCGAGATCCCCCGCGCCGCGGCGGTCATCACCGGCACCAGGGCCCTCGGGTCGCACTCGTCCACGTGCACCACCAGACCCAGCGCGGCGACCACCTCGTCACCGGCGCCGCGGATCGGCGCCGCGATCGCCACCGCCTCCAGCGTCAGCTGCTCCTCCGCCACCGCGACCCCGGTGCGCCGCACCTCCGCCAGCACCCGCCGCAGCTCCCGCGCGTCGGTGATCGTCTTGTGCGTGAAGCGCTTCAGCGGCGCCTCCAGCACCTGCTCCTGCACCTCGCGCCCCGCGTGGGCGAGCAGCGCGAGCCCGGTCCCTGTGGCGTGCAACGGCCACCGCTGCCCGAGCCGGCTCAGCACCGTCACCGTGCCGCGCGCCCGCAGCGTCTCGACGTACACCACCTCGTGCCCGTCCCGCACCGCCAGGTGCACATGCGCGCGCGTGGAGTGGAACAGGTCCTCCAGGAACGGCTGCGCGAGCTCGCGCAGTTCCAGCCCGCGCGGCGCGAGCGCGGCCAGCTCCAGCAGGTGCAGCCCGATCCGGTAGCGGCCGTCGTCGTCGCGTTCGAGCGCGCCCCAGTTCACCAGCTCGCCGGCGAGCCGGTGCGCGGTCGTCAGCGAAAGCCCGGCCCGGCGGCTGATTTCGCTCAACGTGAGCAGGCTGCGGCCCGGCGTGAACGCGTCGAGCACGGCGAGCAGCCGTCCCGCCGCCGTCATGGGAATCGGTCTCCGCAAAGCCCTGTCCACGGCGGCTCCTCCGGGGGTCGGCGCTGACTCCGTCGGACCCATCCTTGATCGAGTGTGACCGCTCATACAACGGGCCTTCCGCATGGTGGAAGCCCCGTTGCGCCGCGGTCACACGCGCGAGTGGTCAAGTTGGCTCGATCGAGTTTCCGTGGCGCGCCCGCGGAGGACGACGTGGTTACGTGGCGGGCCCCAAACCCCGACCACACCGAGGAAGATCGCTTGTGACGGCAACGACCACCCGGCAGGAAACCGTCCCGCTCACGTTCGGCGGATTCGACTTCGCGGGCCGCATCGTTCGCGGGGGCGGCAGACTCGCGCCGATCGTCCTGGTGGGCGGCGCCTTCCAGCACAAGGACGCGTGGGGCCGGGTGGAACGCGATCTGCTCCGGCACGCCGACGTGATCACGGTCGACCTGCCCGGCTGGGGCGCGGCGGATCGGCTGCCGCCCGGCTACGGCGTGGACTTCCTCGCCGGCGCGCTCGGCCACCTGCTCGACCAGGTCGCGCCGGAGCCGGTGCACGTCGTCGGCGCCTCCTACGGCAGCGGGGTCGCCCACCGGTGGGCGCAGCTGCGTCCCGAACGGGTGCGCCGCCTGCTGCTCGTTGGCACGATGACGCACGTGACCGGTCGGCTGCGCCGCCGCATCGCCCGCAGCGTGGAACTGGCCGAGCAGGGCAGGCACGCGGAGTTCACCGCCGAGGTGCTGGACCTGATGCTGAGCCGCGCACCGGGCATCCGGCGGCAGGCCGCGGTCCGCCGGTGCCTCAACAGCCTGGTGGGCGCGATGTCCGACGCCGACGTCGCCAAGTACCTGGACAACACGCGGCGGCTGCTCGACCACCCCGGCGACGACGGCCGGGTCCTGCCCGTCCCCGTGCTGGTCACGACCGGGGAGCACGATCCGCTGACCACGCCGGTGTTGAGCCGGGCAGCCGCGGCCCGGTGCGCCGACGCCCGCTTCACCGCGATCCACGGCGCCGACCACCTCGTGCACCTGGAGCGGCCGGCCGAGGTGGTGGACCTCGCGTTGCGGTTCTTCGCCGGCGAGCCGCTGTCCGGTCTGCCGTACTGCACCCCGGTCGAGCACGTGGTCTGCGGGGTGGCGCGGTGAAGCACGCGCTGTTCGTCAACGTCGCCGACCACGGGCACGTCAACCCGACGCTGGCCGTGGTGTCGGAGCTGGTGTCGCGCGGCTGGCGGGTGAGCTACGCAGTCAGCGCGGACTTCGTCCCGCAGGTGCGCGCGGCCGGTGCGGAACCGGTGGTGCTGCCGGACGTCCGGGACGGCAGCCCGCCGCCGGAGGACCTGATGGCGGGCGTGGCGATGTACCACCGGGACGCCGAGGCCGCGCTGCCCGTGCTGGAAGCCCTCGACGAGGCGCCCGACGTGGTGGCCTACGACTTCGTCGCGTTCGCGGGCAAGGTCCTGGCGCGCAAGCTCGGCTTGCCGATGGTGCAGCTGTCGCCGACGCACGCGTTGTTCCCCGGCTGGGAGCGGATCGCGTTCGGCGTCGAGAACCTCTCGGACCTGCCGGTGTACCAACGGTTCCAGCGGTTTCTCGACGCCAACGGCCTTGGCTGTTCGGTCGAGGAGTTCCAGGCGGTGGACGACCCGAAGGTGGTGTTCGTGCCGCGGGCGTTCCAGATTTCGCCGGACCTGCTCGGGCCGGAGCACACCTTCGCCGGTCCCGCGCTCGGCGACCGGTCGTTCCAGGGGTCGTGGCGGCCACCGGTGGGGCAACCGGTGCTGCTGGTCTCGCTCGGGTCGTGTTTCACCGACCAGCCGGACTTCTTCCGGGCCTGCCTCGACCTCGCCGCGGGCTTGGGCTGGCACACCGTGATGGCGATCGGTCGGCACGTCGATCCGGCGTCGCTGGGGCCGGTTCCGGACGGTGTCGAGATCGCCCCGATGGTGCCGCAGCTCGACGTGCTGGCCGCCGCGTCGGCGTTCGTCACGCACGCCGGGATGGGCAGCCTGCTGGAGGCGCTGTACCACGGGGTGCCGATGGTCGCGGTCCCGCAGATGGCCGAGCAGCGGCTGAACGCGGCGCGTCTCGCCGAACTCGGACTGGGCGTGACGCTCGACCGCGCGGAGGTGTCGGCGCAGACGCTGCACAACGCCGTGCTGCGGGTGTCGTCGGATGCCGGCATCGCAGCGAACGTGGCTGGCATGCGGGAAATCGTGCGGGCCTGCGGTGGGGCGGCGGAGGCCGCGGACGTGATCGAAAAGGCCTCGGTCCGGGAAGGTGCCGCGCTGTGACGACCCTGGAGAGCCCGGTCCGAAACGTCATGCTGGAGACCGACCGCGGCCGGTTCGCCGCCTGCCGGGCCGGGTCCGGCGAGCCCGTGGTGCTGGTGGGCGGGTACCTGGGGTCCAAAGAGGACTTCGCACCGCTGTTGCCGCTGCTGGCCGCCGCCGGGTACGCGGCCTGGGCGGTCGACCACCACGGTCAGCACGAAAGCCCGGGCTCGGACGATCCGAGCGCGTACACGTTGTCCGCGATGGCGCAGGACTTGCTGGCGGTGGTCGGCGAGGTCGGCGAGGGGGAGCCGGCGCACGTGGTGGCGCACTGCGCGGGCGCCGCGGTCGCGCACGCCGCAGCCGTCGCCCTGCCGCGGGCGGTGCGCAGTTTCGCGCCGCTGGGCAGCCTGCTGACCGGTTCGGAGAAGGAGACGGCGTTCCTCACCTGGTGCGCGGACGCGGTCGCCGCGGAGGGGGCCGCGGGCCTGCGCAACCTGGTCGACCACTGGGTCCGCACGGATCCCGACCGGGCGGATCTGATGCGGACCCGGTTGTCGACCACGCGGACCGGTCACCTCGTCGGGTTCGCGCGGCTGCTGTGCGGGCCGCGGGCGGGGGTCGGCGAGCTGGCCGGTTCCGGGGTGCCGTTGTTGTTCGTGCATGGCGTGGACGACGAGTTCACCGGTTCGCCCGAGGAGTACCAGCGGACGGCCCACCGGTTCGGACGGGACGCTGTCGCCGTCGAGGGCGCGGGCCACTGTGTGCAGCTGGACCGTCCACAGGAGACGGCCGAGGCGCTCATCGGGTTCTGGCGCGCAGTTTCAGCAGATCGTCGGCGAGTTCCGGCAGCGGAAGGTCGTTGACCTCGGTCACCGTGCGAACGGCTTCGTCCGGGAATGCGCCCACGCCGGTGCAGGCGCCCGCGATCGCGCCGGCGATGGCCGCGATGGTGTCCGTGTCGCCGCCGAGGCTCGCCGCCGTGCAGCAGGCCTGCCACGGGTCCTCCGCGTGGCGGAGCACCGCGAACGCGGCGGGCACCGACTCCTGGGTGGCGACGCTCGTGCCGATCAGCGCGGGCACGTCGGCCGGATCCATGGTGCGGCTCCAGCGGATCCGCGCGGCGACGTCCCCGGCCGCGACCCAGTTCCCGCGCTTGGCGGCTCGTTCCGCCGCCTCGACGGCGAAGTCGATCGCCTCGGACAGGCTCGCCCCGCCGACGCCCGCACTGACCGCGGCGGCGACCGCGGCAGCCCCCGCGAGCGCGACGCCCGTGTTGTGGGTGACCCAACTGGCCTCGACCACGCTGTCCACGAGCACGTCGAGGTCGGCCGGATTCGCGATCCCCACGGGGGCGATGCGCATGGCCGCACCGTTCGTGGTGCCGTACTTGCCGGCCTGCTCAAGCGCTTCCCCCGCGGCGACGGCCGTGAGAGCGGCGCGCGTGGACGGCCCGAGCAACCCCCGAATGCCGCGGCTGCGCAGGTCCCGCTCCCACTCCAGGAGCGCATCGGCGAGCCCGTGGGGGTCGATCCGCCCACCCCCGGAGACCAGCAGCTGTGCGACGATCACCGCCTGCTGGGTGTCGTCGGTGACACCGCCCGCAGGCAACCCCCGCGCCGCCGCGAAGCCCGTGACAGGCGTGATTTCCGCCGGTGACAGTCCTTCCGTGGGCATACCGAGCGCATCCCCGATGGCCAGACCCGCCAGAGCCGCCACAGCACGTTCCCTCACCACCCCACAATCCCACCACCAAACAGGGCGCGCCAGCGCCTGCAGTGACCACAAGGTAGCTGGGTGGTCA
>NZ_JBHZEN010000077.1:0-34003 GCF_050958625.1 Amycolatopsis sp. 3B14 | reverse complement strand
CCGCCATGACCACCGAAACTCTCCGAAACAACACCAGAGTGTTCCAGACTGGTGTGGTGTTTCAGAGTTGCAGAGCGGATGCGTAGCAGCTTTGTGGGCAAGTCCTCGGCCTATTAGTACCAGTCCACTCAAAAACACATTACTGTGCGTCCATGTCTGGCCTATCAACCCAATCGTCTCTTGGGGGCCTTAACCCACAAAGGGGTGGGAGACCTCATCTAGGAACAGGCTTCCCGCTTAGATGCCTTCAGCGGTTATCCCTTCCGAACGTAGCTAACCAGCCATGCCACTGGCGTGACAACTGGCATACCAGAGGTTCGTCCGTCCCGGTCCTCTCGTACTAGGGACAGCCTTCCTCAAGTCTCCTACGCGCGCGGCGGATAGGGACCGAACTGTCTCACGACGTTCTAAACCCAGCTCGCGTGCCGCTTTAATGGGCGAACAGCCCAACCCTTGGGACCTACTCCGGCCCCAGGATGCGACGAGCCGACATCGAGGTGCCAAACCATGCCGTCGATATGGACTCTTGGGCAAGATCAGCCTGTTATCCCCGGGGTACCTTTTATCCGTTGAGCGACATCCCTTCCACCAGGAGATGCCGGATCACTAGTCCCTGCTTTCGCACCTGCTCGACCCGTCAGTCTCACAGTCAAGCTCCCTTGTGCACTTACACTCAACACCTGATTGCCAACCAGGCTGAGGGAACCTTTGGGCGCCTCCGTTACCTTTTAGGAGGCAACCGCCCCAGTTAAACTACCCACCAGGCACTGTCCCTGAACCCGATCAGGGCCCTAGGTTAGATTCCCAATCCGACCAGAGTGGTATTTCAACAACGACTCCACGAGAACTAGCGTCCCCGCTTCACAGTCTCCCACCTATCCTACACAAGCCGAACCGAAAACCAATACCAAGCTATAGTAAAGGTCCCGGGGTCTTTCCGTCCTGCCGCGCGTAACGAGCATCTTTACTCGTAGTGCAATTTCACCGGGCCTGTGGTTGAGACAGCCGGAAAGTCGTTACGCCATTCGTGCAGGTCGGAACTTACCCGACAAGGAATTTCGCTACCTTAGGATGGTTATAGTTACCACCGCCGTTTACTGGCGCTTAAATTCTCAGCTTCGCCCCGAAGAGCTAACCGGTCCTCTTAACGTTCCAGCACCGGGCAGGCGTCAGTCCATATACCTCGTCTTACGACTTCGCATGGACCTGTGTTTTTAGTAAACAGTCGCTTTCCGCTGGTCTCTGCGGCCAACTCACCCTAGCCCGCGAAGGGCTTCAAGTGCTTTGGCCCCCCTTCTCCCGAAGTTACGGGGGCATTTTGCCGAGTTCCTTAACCACAGTTCACCCGACCGCCTTAGTATTCTCTACCTGACCACCTGTGTCGGTTTGGGGTACGGGCCGCACATGTTCTCGCTAGAGGCTTTTCTCGGCAGCAGAGGATCACCCTACTTCGCCTCAACGGCTACGCATCACGTCTCACCCTACACGGGACACGGATTTGCCTATGTCCCAGGCTACACGCTTACACCAGTACAACCACTCACTGGCGGAGCTACCTTCCTGCGTCACCCCATCGCTTGACTACTACACACTCAGGTCCCGCGCGTCCCCGCTCAACTCCGAAGAGCCTCACAGTTCAGGGCGGTTAGTATCATGCGCCTCGTCATGGGCGAACATACGCGGGTACGGGAATATCAACCCGTTGTCCATCGACTACGCCTGTCGGCCTCGCCTTAGGTCCCGACTTACCCTGGGCAGATTAACTTGACCCAGGAACCCTTGGTCATCCGGCGGCAGAGTTTCTCACTCTGCATTCGCTACTCATGCCTGCATTCTCACTCCCACACCCTCCACGACTCGCTTCCACGGCCGCTTCCCTGGATGCAGGACGCTCCCCTACCCAACAACACCACTACACACAACCCCCGAAGGGCTGAGCGGATGTATTGTGTTATTGACACGGCTTCGGCGGTGTACTTCAGCCCCGCTACATTATCGGCGCAGGACCACTTGACCAGTGAGCTATTACGCACTCTTTCAAGGGTGGCTGCTTCTAAGCCAACCTCCTGGTTGTCTAAGCGACCCCACATCCTTTCCCACTAAGCACACACTTAGGGGCCTTAGCCGGTGTTCTGGGCTGTTTCCCTCTCGACGACGAAGCTTATCCCCCGCCGTCTCACTGCCGCACTCTCACGTGATGGTATTCGGAGTTTGGTTGACTTCGGTAACCCGGTAAGGCCCCTAGGCCATCCAGTAGCTCTACCCCCACCACGAAACATGCGACGCTGCACCTAAATGCATTTCGGGGAGAACCAGCTATCACGGAGTTTGATTGGCCTTTCACCCCTACCCACAACTCATCCCCCAGGTTTTCAACCCTGGTGGGTTCGGCCCTCCACGAGGTCTTACCCTCGCTTCAGCCTGGCCATGGGTAGATCACTCCGCTTCGGGTCTAGACCACGCGACTGGAACGCCCTATTCAGACTCGCTTTCGCTACGGCTACCCCACACGGGTTAACCTCGCCACGCAGCACTAACTCGCAGGCTCATTCTTCAAAAGGCACGCCATCACAAAACAAACGCTTGCTCTGACGGCTTGTAGGCACACGGTTTCAGGTACTCTTTCACTCCCCTCCCGGGGTACTTTTCATCTTTCCCTCACGGTACTCGTCCGCTATCGGTCACCAGGAAGTATTTAGGCTTACCGAGTGGTCCCGGCAGATTCACAGCAAATTCCACGAGCTCGCTGCTACTCGGGAACACCACCACACCACACCAACACAGCTTTCGCGTACGGGACTCTCACCCACTCCGGTCCACCATCCCAGGCGGTTCCACTAACTGCGCGGCATCATGCCAGGAGTGTCAGCTCCTGGAAGGCAGGTCCCACAACCCCGCACACACAACCCCTGACAGGTATCACATGCGCACGGTTTAGCCTCCTCCGCTTTCGCTCGCCACTACTCACGGAATCACTAGTGTTTTCTCTTCCTACGGGTACTGAGATGTTTCACTTCCCCGCGTTCCCTCCACATACCCTATATATTCAGGTATGGGTAACACCTCATAACAGGTGCTGGGTTTCCCCATTCGGACACCCTCGGATCACAGCTCGGTTGACAGCTCCCCGAGGCTTATCGCAGCCTCCCACGTCCTTCATCGGCTCCTGATGCCAAGACATCCACCATGTGCCCTTAACAACTTGACCACAAAGATGCTCGCATCCACTCTGCAATTCTCAAACACCACACCCAGAAACAACACACCGTGTTGCCTCAGGACCCAACAGCGTATCGATCAGCACCCACCACCCGAGATCTCCAGCGCCCGTTCCACGCCAGCCGAAGCCGGCAGTACTAGACACACCCTTGATCCAAGTGATGAGCATCAGCCAGCCGTCCACAATTCCTTGAGCGTCCAGACAGTGCCACAGTCGGACACTGAGCCTGGCCACTCCACACCCCGAAGAGTGTGGAAGTGAGTTGCTCCTTAGAAAGGAGGTGATCCAGCCGCACCTTCCGGTACGGCTACCTTGTTACGACTTCGTCCCAATCGCCAGTCCCACCTTCGACCACTCCCTCCCCGCAAGCGGGGTTGGGCCATGGGCTTCGGGTGTTACCGACTTTCATGACGTGACGGGCGGTGTGTACAAGGCCCGGGAACGTATTCACCGCAGCGTTGCTGATCTGCGATTACTAGCGACTCCGACTTCACGCAGTCGAGTTGCAGACTGCGATCCGAACTGAGACCGGCTTTAAGGGATTCGCTCCACCTCACGGTATCGCAGCCCTCTGTACCAGCCATTGTAGCATGTGTGAAGCCCTGGACATAAGGGGCATGATGACTTGACGTCATCCCCACCTTCCTCCGAGTTGACCCCGGCAGTCTCCCGCGAGTCCCCGCCATTACGCGCTGGCAACACAGGACAAGGGTTGCGCTCGTTGCGGGACTTAACCCAACATCTCACGACACGAGCTGACGACAGCCATGCACCACCTGCACACCGGCCACAAGGGGGCCGACATCTCTGCCGGTTTCCAGTGCATGTCAAGCCCAGGTAAGGTTCTTCGCGTTGCATCGAATTAATCCACATGCTCCGCCGCTTGTGCGGGCCCCCGTCAATTCCTTTGAGTTTTAGCCTTGCGGCCGTACTCCCCAGGCGGGGCGCTTAATGCGTTAGCTACGGCACGGACAACGTGGAAGTCGCCCACACCTAGCGCCCAACGTTTACAGCGTGGACTACCAGGGTATCTAATCCTGTTCGCTCCCCACGCTTTCGCTCCTCAGCGTCAGTATCGGCCCAGAGACCCGCCTTCGCCACCGGTGTTCCTCCTGATATCTGCGCATTTCACCGCTACACCAGGAATTCCAGTCTCCCCTACCGAACTCAAGCCTGCCCGTATCCACTGCAGGTCCGGAGTTAAGCCCCGGATTTTCACAGCAGACGCGACAAGCCGCCTACGAGCTCTTTACGCCCAATAATTCCGGACAACGCTTGCACCCTACGTATTACCGCGGCTGCTGGCACGTAGTTAGCCGGTGCTTCTTCTCCAGGTACCGTCACTTACGCTTCGTCCCTGGCGAAAGAGGTTTACAACCCGAAGGCCGTCATCCCTCACGCGGCGTCGCTGCATCAGGCTTCCGCCCATTGTGCAATATTCCCCACTGCTGCCTCCCGTAGGAGTCTGGGCCGTGTCTCAGTCCCAGTGTGGCCGGTCACCCTCTCAGGCCGGCTACCCGTCGTCGCCTTGGTAGGCCACTACCCCACCAACAAGCTGATAGGCCGCGGGCCCATCCTGTACCGCCGAAACTTTCCACCCTACACCATGCGGCGCAAGGTCATATTCGGTATTAGACCCCGTTTCCAGGGCTTATCCCAAAGTACAGGGCAGGTTACCCACGTGTTACTCACCCGTTCGCCACTCATCCACACCCGAAGGTGCTTCAGCGTTCGACTTGCATGTGTTAAGCACGCCGCCAGCGTTCGTCCTGAGCCAGGATCAAACTCTCCAACAATGTCAGAAAATCAAACCCGGCTATTCTCATAGCCTCAAAGGAACCCACAAAGGGTTCTAGCTAATCAACTGGCTTTAGCTCATCAATACACTGTTGAGTTCTCAAACAACACGTTTTGTTGTGTCACCCGACGACCCCACCAGCGCGCGAAGTCTCGCGACTCCAATTTCGCTGTGGTTTCGTCCGGCGGCGGTCACCCACTCTACCACCATCGGTGGGAGCTTGGTTCGTGACCCCCCGCCTGGATCCCGTTCCCTTGGGGCTTTTCTTCCCCGCCGGCCCGGTCTCCCTGGCGACGAAGAGAAGATTACATGCCCCGAAATGGGGCTCGAACAGGGGGGTCCCTTAACGGTAAAAGCGCTGATCAAGTGCCCTTTGGGCCCGGAATGGCGCTCCGACGGCCGCACCACGGCGCGACCGGGCGGTTGTCCGGAGGCCGCTCGGGCGAAATGGTGCTGGTCCCCGACCACGGCCGGCGGGTCATCCGCCACACCGCCGAGCCCGGCAGCCCGGCCAGGAGGCGTTGCGGCTGCTCGGCACCCCCGGCGCGGTTGCACCGGCGGACCGGCCACGGCACGCTCGTCAGGCGTGCCCACCTTGCTGATCGTGCACCACACGCCCTCGCCGAACCTGCAGGCCATGTTCGAAGCTGTCGTCGCAGGCGCGACCACCGACGAGATCGAAGGGGTCACCGTCGTGCGGCGGGCGGCTCTCGCGGCCACCGCCACCGACGTGCTCGACGCGGACGGCTACCTGCTCGGCACCACGGCCAACCTCGGGTACATGTCGGGTGCGCTCAAGCACTTCTTCGACCAGGTCTACTACCCGTGCCTGGACTCGACGCGTGGCCGCCCGTTCGGGTGTTACGTGCACGGCGGCAGTGACGTCTCCGGGACGGTCCGCGCCATCGAGTCGATCACCACCGGTCTCGGGTGGGAGAAGGCGGCGGAGATCGTCACCGTCACTGGCGAACCGTCGAAGGCGGACCTCGAACGCTGCTGGGAGCTGGGCGCGACGGTCGCTGCGGGACTAATGGAATAACCGCGTTACGTAACGCTGTTACGATTGTCGTGGAACGCTCCCAGGGAGGAAGCTCGCGATGATCGTCCTGTCCGGTCCCACCCAGCTGTTCACCGTGATCGCGCTGGTCTCACTGCCGACGGTGATGTTCGGCGGTTACTCGCTGCTCGGCCTGCTGCGCAAGCGCAAGCTCACCGACGAGCAGCGGGCGTACTTCCGCGCCGGGCACGCGCACGCCGGTGTGCTGCTCGTGCTGGCGCTGATCGCCCTGCAACTCGTCGCCGCCGGCGGGCTCGGCGCGGCCGGGCAGTGGGTGGTCTGCCTCCTGCTGCTGGTCGGGATCCTCGCGCAGTCCGGCGGGATGTTCCTCAACCTGCTGCCGGGCCGGAAGCCGCTCGCGCACGGCGTCACCGTCAGCGGCGCGGTGCTGCTCGCCGCCGCGATGATCACGACGGCGGTCGGTGTGGCGGTGGCCTGATCAGGCCACCTGCCTCACTTGCCGACGTTGCGGGCCAGTGCCGCCGGGTAGCGCTCCCCCGCCACGGCCTCGGCCGGAACGGCCGCCTCGATGCTCCGGATGTCCGCTTCGGACAGTTCGAGCGCGGCCGCGGCCACGTTCTCCTCCAGGTACTTCCGGCGCTTCGTGCCCGGGATGGGGACGACGTCCGCGCCCCGGCTCTGCACCCAGGCCAGCGCCAGCTGACCGGCGGTCACGCCCTTCTCCGCCGCCAGCTTCCGCAGCGCCTCGACGATGCGCAGGTTGCGGTCCAGGTTGCCCTCGGCGAAACGCGGCAGGTTGCGGCGCATGTCGTCGGACGGCAGCTCGTCCACCTTGGTGATGCTGCCGGTCAGGAACCCGCGGCCGAGCGGCGAGAACGGCACGATCCCGATGCCCAGCTCGCGGCACGCCGGCACCACCTCGTCCTCGATCCCGCGGGTCCACAAGCTCCATTCGCTCTGCAACGCCGTCACCGGGTGCACGGCGTGCGCCCTGCGGATCGTCTCCGCGGACGCCTCGGAGATGCCCAGGTGGCGGACCTTGCCCTCGGCGACCAGCTCGGACAGCGCGCCCCAGGTCTCCTCGACCGGAACGGCCGGGTCGACCCGGTGCTGGTAGTAGAGGTCGATGTGGTCGACGCCGAGACGGCGCAGCGAGTCCTCGGCGCACTGGCGGACGTAGGCGGCGTCACCGCGCACCTGCTGCCCCTCGGCGGCGAGGACGATGCCGAACTTCGTGGCCAGCACGACCTGGTCCCGCTTGCCCGCGATCGCGCGGCCGACCAGCTCCTCGTTGGCCCCCTGGCCGTACACGTCCGCGGTGTCCAGCAGCGTCACGCCCAGCTCCAGCGCGCGGTGGATCGTCGCGATCGACTCCGCGTCGTCGTCGCGCACCCCGTAGGCCTGGCTCATGCCCATGCAGCCGAGACCCTGCGCGCCGACCTCCAGCTCGCCCAGCTTCCTGGTGCCGATCACGCGGAGATCTCCTCCCGGACCACGCCGGCCGCGCCCGGGACGCGGGCGCAGATGCGGTCGTAGTTCTCGATCTTGTAGTTCAGGACGTCCATGCAGGCCTGGAGTTCGGCGATGCGCTCGGCGACCGACCGGCGCTGTTCGAGCAGGATCGCGCGGCGGCGGCCGGCGCTGGCGTCACCGGCGGCGCGCAGCTGCGCGTACTCCCGCATCATCTTGATCGGCATGCCCGTGGTGCGGAGCTTGGTGAGGAACTCCAGCCACGCGAGGTCGGCGTCGGAGTAGGCCCGCCTGCCCGCGGTGTCCCTGGCGGGCGGGTCGAGGAGTTTGATGCGCTCGTAGTAGCGGAGGGTGTCGATCGACAGCCCGCTGCGACGTGCGGCTTCCGCTATCGAGTAGCTCATGCTGCCGACACTACGACCTGGAGTGCACTCCAGGTCAACTCCGGAACGAGGGGAACGATAACGGTGTCGCGATAGCCTGGGGGCATGCCGCGACCCCGGACCCACGACGAAGCACTCCGGCTGAAACTGCTCGACCGGGCCGGGGAACTGCTGTCGGCGGACGGGCCGAAGGCGCTCAGTCTGCGCAAGCTCGCCGCCGACGTGGGCACCTCGACCACCGCGGTGTACTCGCTGTTCGGCGGCAAACCCGAGCTGGTCAACGCCGTCTACCTGGAGGGGTTCCGGCGCTTCGGGGCGCGGTTGCGGGGCATCTCGCGCTCCGGCGACCCGGTGGAGGACTTCGTGCGGCTCGGGCTCGCCTACCGGGAGAGCGCGCTGGCCGACCCCCACCTGTACTCGATCATGTTCACCAAGGCCCTGCCCGGGTTCGAGCCCGGCGCGGAGGCGACGCGGACCGCGCGGGACTCGCTCGCGCCGCTGGTCGACACCGTGCGCGCGGCGATCTCCGCCGGCGTGTTCCGGGCGGTCGCGCCCGAGGTGATCGCGGTCAGCGCGTGGGGCATCGTGCACGGGCTGGTGTCACTGGAGCTGAACGGGAACCTGCCGCGGGACTTCGACGTGGCCGCCTCCTACGAGACGGCGCTTCGCGCTCACGCCGACGGCTGGCGCTCGACCCAGGTCCGGGAGTAGCGACGTTGCCGTTCCAGTCAGCGGGCACCGTATTGACGGTCACCGGCGTCGCCGAGTCCGGGAACGATGAAGCCGGAGTCGTTGAGCCGTTCGTCGATACTCGCGGTGACCACGCGGACCGGCAGGCCGCTGTCCTCCAGGTGCTTGATCCCCTCCGGCGCGGCGAGTGCGCAGATCGCGGTGACGTCGGTGGCGCCGCGGCCGGTCAGCAGCCGGATCGTGTACTCCATCGAGCCGCCGGTGGCGAGCATCGGGTCGAGGACGAACACCGGGCGGTCGGACAGGTCGTCGGGCAGCGACTCCATGTACGGGGTCGGCTGGAGGGTCTCCTCGTCGCGCGCCAGGCCGACGAAACCCATCTGCGCCTCAGGGATCAGCTTGTGCGCCTGGTCGGCCATGCCCAGCCCGGCGCGCAGGACGGGCACCAGCAGCGGCGGGTTCGCGAGGCGGTACGCGTCGGTGCGGGCGACCGGCGTGTGGATGCGCTCGGTGCGCACCGGCGCCTCGCGGGTGGCCTCGTAGATCAGCATGACGGTCAGCTCGTGCAGGGCCGCCCGGAAGGCCGCGCTGTCCGTGCGGGCGTCACGCATGGTCGACAGCCTGGCCTTGGCCAGCGGGTGATCGACGACAAGCACGTCCATGGAGCGTCACGGTAGCCGACAACGGGGGTGGTCCGGATGCGCACCGTGGTCGCGGCGCTGGGAATCGGCAGCGGACCTGGGTAGCACGCCGGAACAGTCTCCGGAAGGTGACCCGGAAGCAGGCGGACCCCGATAGGCTCGCGCGGTGGAACAGCCTGGGACCCCCGAGCGCCCGCCGATGCGGGCCTCCGACGCGGACCGGGAACGGGTCGCGCAGATCCTGCACAACGCGCTCGCCGAGGGGCGGATCACCGTGCAGGAACTGGAAGAGCGGCTCGACACCGTGTACGCCGCCAAGACGCTCGCCGAACTGGAGCCGCCGGTCGCGGACCTGCCGGGGGTGTCATCGGCCGCCGTGCAGCCCGCCGCGCCGCGTGCGCTCACCCCGGACGACCGGATCGGCGGGGTGCCCGGCTCGAAGGCCTCCGTCGCCGTCATGTCCGGCGTCAACCGCAAAGGCCCGTGGACCGTGCCGCCGGAGCACACCAGCGTCGCGTTCTGGGGCGGCGTCGAGATGGACCTGCGCAGCGCCCGGTTCAGCGAACGCCACACCACCATCACCGCCGTCGCGATCATGGGCGGCATCGACATCGTGGTGCCCGACGACATCATCGTCGAGGTCACCGGCGTCGGTTTCATGGGCGCGTTCGAGAGCCAGGACCGCGGCGGCGCGTCCACGCAGCCCCCGCCGCCGGGCGCGCCGGTCGTCAAGGTCACCGGGCTCGCGTTCTGGGGCGCGGTCACGGTCGTGCGCAAGCCGCGGAAGGGCCAGGGGCAGATCGAGGGCTGACTTAGACGATGCTCGTCGCGTTCGACAAGCGGCGGCGCCCCGGATACCCGGGACGATCTCCTGCAGATCGGCGAAACCTCGCTGCACAACACCACCTACGACTACCTGGAGACCCTGCCGACGGATCCGGCCGCGCGTCCGGGACGGCGCTGCTCGCCGGCGGGCTCGTCGACCGGGCGGGGCCGCACCCGTAGCCCCGCCCGCAGGCCGCACCTCCTCCGGGCGCGGAGGAGGTGCGGCCATTCCCGCGGCAGCCCAGCTAGCCTGGGCGGGTGAGCGCACCCACCCTGCCGGCCGCTCTCGCCGACGCCACCCGCGACGACGCGAGCCTCCGGCGCTTCCTGCACGGCCTGCCCGGTGTGGACCAGGTCGGGGTCGAAGCCCGGGCCACCGCCCTGGCCACCCGCAGCATCAAGAAGTCCAGCAAGCTCTGGGCCATCGACACCGCGATCTCGATGGTCGACCTCACCACGCTCGAGGGCGCCGACACGCACGGCAAGGTCCGCGCGCTGACCGCGAAGGCGCGGCGTCCCGACCCGGAGCGGCCGGACACGCCGCAGGTCGCCGCGGTGTGCGTGTACCCGGACCTCGTCGCGACGGCCGTCGACGGGCTCAAGGGCACCGGCATCGGCGTCGCGAGCGTCGCCACGGCCTTCCCGTCGGGGCGGTCGTCCCGGCAGGTGAAGCTCGCCGACGTGGCGCTGGCCGTGGAGTCCGGCGCGACCGAGGTCGACATGGTGATCGACCGGGGCGCGTTCCTCGAAGGCCGCTACGGCGAGGTGTTCGAGGAGATCCAGGCCGTCAAGGCCGCCTGTGGCGACGCGCACCTGAAGGTCATCCTGGAGACCGGCGAGCTGGTCACCTACGACAACGTGCGCCGCGCCTCCTGGCTGGCCCTGCTGGCGGGCGGCGACTTCATCAAGACCTCCACCGGCAAGGTCTCCCCCGCCGCGACGCTGCCCGTCACGCACGTGATGCTGCAGGCCGTCCGCGACTGGTTCACCACCACCGGCGAGCTGCGCGGTGTCAAGCCGGCCGGCGGCATCCGCACCACCAAGGACGCGATCAAGTACCTCGTCGCCGTGCACGAGGTCGCGGGCGAGCAGTGGCTCACGCCGGAGCTGTTCCGCTTCGGCGCGTCCAGCCTGCTCAACGACCTGCTGCTGCAGCGGCGCACCCAGCACGACGGCCACTACAGCGGCCCCGACTACGTGGCGGTGGACTGATGCCTGCCTTCGAGTACGCGCCCGCGCCCGAGTCGCGCGACCTGGCGAACCTCAAGCCCAGCTACCGGCCGTTCATCGACGGCGAGTTCGTCGACGGCGGCGGCGAGCCTCTCAAGACCGTCAACCCGGCCACCGAGGAGGTCCTCGCCGAAGTCTCGACCGCGAGCGCCGCCGACATCGACACCGCGGTGAAGGCCGCGCGCAAGGCGTTCGAGAAGACGTGGGGCCCGATGCCGGGCAGCGAGCGCGCGAAGTACCTGTTCCGCATCGCGCGGCTGATCCAGGAACGCTCGCGTGAGCTGGCTGTGCTGGAGACGCTGGACAACGGCAAGCCGATCAAGGAGTCCCGCGACTCGGACCTGCCGCTGGTCGCGGCGCACTTCTTCTACCACGCGGGCTGGGCCGACAAGCTCGACTACGCCGGCTACGGGCCGGACCCGAAGCCGCTGGGCGTCGCCGGGCAGATCATCCCGTGGAACTTCCCGCTGCTGATGCTGGCGTGGAAGATCGCGCCCGCGCTGGCCACCGGCAACACCGTGGTGCTCAAGCCGGCCGAGACGACCCCGCTCACGGCGCTGGTGTTCGGCGAGATCTGCCAGCAGGCCGGTCTGCCGCCGGGGGTGGTGAACATCCTGCCGGGCGCCGGGGACGTCGGCGCGCGGCTGGTCGAGCACCCGGGCATCGACAAGATCGCGTTCACCGGCTCGACCGAGGTCGGCAAGCTCATCCAGCGCCAGGTCGCGGGCACGCCCAAGCGGCTCACGCTGGAGCTGGGCGGGAAGGCCGCGAACGTGGTCTTCGACGACGCGCCGCTGGACCAGGCCGTCGAGGGCATCGTCAACGGCATCTTCTTCAACCAGGGCCACGTGTGCTGCGCCGGTTCCCGGCTGCTCGCGCAGGAGTCCGTCGCCGAGGAGCTGCTGGACAAGCTGCGGCACCGGATCTCGACGCTGCGGCTGGGCGACCCGCTGGACAAGAACACCGACGTCGGCGCGATCAACTCGGCCGAGCAGCTGACCAGGATCCGCGAGCTGGCCGACTCCGGCGAGGCCGAAGGCGCGCAGCGGTGGACCAGCCCGTGCCCGGTGCCCGACCGCGGGTTCTTCTTCGCGCCCACCGTGTTCTCCGGCGTGCACCAGTCGATGCGGATCGCGCGCGAGGAGATCTTCGGTCCGGTGCTGTCGGTGCTCACGTTCCGCACGCCGGACGAGGCGGTCGCGAAGGCCAACAACACGCCCTACGGGCTGTCCGCCGGAATCTGGAGCGAGAAGGGCTCGCGGATCCTGTGGACGGCGAACCGGCTGCGCGCCGGGGTGGTCTGGGCCAACACGTTCAACCGCTTCGACCCGGCGGCGCCGTTCGGTGGCTATCAGGAGTCGGGCTTCGGCCGCGAGGGTGGCCGCACCGGTCTGGAGGGGTACCTCAGTGTCTGAGCGCGTGACCGTCGCGAAGACGTACAAGCTGTTCATCGGCGGCAAGTTCCCGCGCTCGGAGTCCGGCCGGGTGTACCCGGTGACCGACAGCAAGGGCAACTTCCTCGCCAACGCCGCGCACGCCTCGCGCAAGGACGTGCGGGACGCGGTGGTGGCCGCGCGCAAGGCGTTCCCCGGCTGGTCGGGTGCGACCGCCTACAACCGCGGGCAGGTGTTGTACCGGGTCGCGGAGGTGCTGGAGGGGCGCCGCGACCAGTTCGTCGCCGAGGTGGGGGCCGCCGAGGGGTTGTCCGGGCGGCGCGCCGAGGCGGTCGTGGACGCCGCGATCGACCGCTGGGTCTGGTACGCGGGGTGGACGGACAAGGTGGCGAGCGTGCTGGGCGCGGCGAACCCGGTCGCCGGGCCGTACTTCTCGTTCACCGTGCCGGAGCCGACCGGGGTGGTCGGGATCCTCGCGCCGCAGAAGTCGTCACTGCTCGGGCTGGTGAGCGTGCTGGCGCCGGCCCTGGCGACCGGCTGCACGGCGGTCGTGGTGAGCAGCGCGGAGCGGCCGCTGCCCGCGATCACGCTGTCCGAGGTGCTGGCGACGTCCGACCTGCCGGGCGGGGTGGCCAACATCCTCACCGGGCGCGCCGCGGAGCTCGGCCCGTGGCTGGCCTCGCACGGCGACGTGAATGCGCTGGACCCGACGGGCGCGGAGGACCGCGCGGAACTGGCGCGCGAGGCGGCCGGGACGGTGAAGCGCGTGCTGGCCGTGCCCGCGGAGGAGCCGGACTGGACGCAGCGCCCGGACATCGCCCGGCTGCGGCGCTACCTGGAGGCGAAGACCGTCTGGCACCCGATGGGTGTTTAGCGGCGCGGCCGCGTGGCTGCCGGGCGGTCCGGCGGTCACGCGGCCGGACTAGCGGTCGCGGTGCCGGCCGCGGGGGCGCCAGTGGCGTCCCCGCGGGCTGGTGGCCGGGAAGTCCGGGTGGATCTCCGCGAACTCGGTGTCCGTGATGCCCATCAGCACCAGGTACTTGACGCCGTCGCGGGACAGTTCGGTGTCCCGGACGCGGCCCTCCTCGCGGAAGCCGAGCCCGGCGTGCATCGACAGCGACGCCACGTTGCCGCCGTAGATGCTGACCTCGCACTTCCGGTAGCCGCGCTCACCGAACATGAAGCGCAGCAACGTGATCACCGCGTCGCCCGCGTAACCGCAGCGCCGGTGCTGCGGCCCGATCCCGATGCCGTAGCTGAACCGGTCCGGGGAATCCGCCTCGGTGGCCGACAGCGAGCCCACCACGAGACCGCCGCGCAGGGTCTCGATCGCGAAGTGGAAGTCGGCTTCGGCGCGGTGCGCCGCCCAGTGCCGGTACTCCCCGACGCGGCGGGTATCCGCGGCCTCCCGGTCGAACCCGGCCAGCCTGCGCTGATCGGCCGGCGTGATCACCCGCAGCCGCACCTTCCGCCCGGCGCGCGCAGGCACGTCGGCCCAGACCGGGGCGCGGTAGCGCGCCAGGTCGAGACGGGGCGGAGGCATCACCATCGCGAGCACCATACCGGTACCCGTCAAGAAATCCGGAGGTCCTCGCCGGTGATCGGACGCCCCGGCAACGGGCTGCCGGAGCTCGACCGGAGCCCGTCCAGCATGATCGCCGCGGCGCGTTCGAAGGCCAGCAGCGCGGGGTCGTCCACCGCCGGCGGCTGGCGCAGCACCAGGGAAAACAGGATGGCGACGTCGCCGGTCCCGACGTCGGCGCGGATCGACCCCTCGGCCTGCGCCGCCTGCACGATCGCATCCAGCTCGGCCATCAGCGCGTCGCGGGACGCGGCGGTTTCCGGGTCGCCCTTGAGGATTTCCCGTGCCCGCTCGGAAACCAGCGCGAGCTGGACGCTGGCCTGCAGCTGGTGCGACCGCCCGACCACGCGCACCAGTGCGTCGAACGCCGACGGTTCCTCGGCCGCCGCTTCCCGCGCGTCGGCGAGGACCTGCGCGAAGCTCTCCCGCGCGACGGCCCGGATCAGCGCCTCCCGGTCGGGGAAGCGCCGGTAGAGCGTGCCGACGCCGACTCCCGCGGCGCGTGCGATCTCCTCCATCGGCACGTCCGGTCCCGCTGCGGCGAACACCTGGCGGGCGGCGGCGACGATCTGGTCGCGGTTGCGCTGGGCGTCCGCGCGCAGCCGCGTTTCCGAAGCCGTCATGTCGTTCCTCTCCGTCACCCCCGCGAGATTCTCTCACCCGAACGTAGGTGGACGAAAAACTTCCACATCAGTACGTTGGCGATAAGTGGACGACATCCTTCCACATTTTGTCCGGATTGGGGGCAACACCGTGACCGCTCAGCTTCCCGCCACACTGCCCATCACCCGCGGCTGCCCGTACGCGCCGCCGGATGAGCACCGCAGACTGCGGGACGAGGCGCCGATCCAGCGGGTGACGCTGCCCAGCGGCGAGACGGCGTGGGCGATCACCCGGCACGAGGACATCCGGGCGATGCTGACCGACCCGCGGTTCAGCTCCGACCGGCGCAACCCGAACTTCCCGCTGCTGGTCAAGGGACAGCGGATCAACACCGGCTTCCGCGCGTCGCTGATCGGCATGGACCCGCCGGAGCACGGCCCGGCGCGGCGCAAGGTGGTCGGCGAGTTCACGGTGCGGCGGATGGAGGCGCTGCGCCCGCGCATCCAGGAGATCGTCGACCAGCACATCGACGCGATGCTCGCCGGCCCCAAACCGGCCGACCTGGTGAAAGCGCTCTCCCTGCCGGTGCCGTCACTGGTCATCTGCGAGCAGCTCGGCGTCCCGTACGCCGACCACGAGTTCTTCCAGCTGCACTCGTCCCGCCTGCTCAGCCGGGTCACGCCGCCCGCGGAACGCAAGGCGTCGATCGACGCGCTGCGCGACTACCTGGGCGAGCTGATCGAGCGGAAGGCGCAGGAACCGGCCGACGACCTGCTGAGCCGCCAGCTCGACAAGCAGGACGACCGCGAAGAGCTGGTCAGTCTGGCGTTCCTGCTGCTCGTCGCCGGGCACGAGACCACAGCGAACATGATCTCGCTGGGCACCATGGCGTTCCTGGAGCGCCCGGAGGACATCCGGAAGATCCAGGAGGACCCGTCGAAGACGCTGCCCGCGGTCGAGGAACTGCTGCGGTACTTCACGATCGCCGAGTTCGCGGTCTCCCGCGTGGCGGTGGAGGACGTCGAGCTCGGCGGCGTGCTCATCAAGGCCGGCGAGGGCGTGGTGCCGCTGAGCAACCTCGCCAACCGCGACCCGGACGCGTTCGACCACCCCGAGGAGCTGGACATCGAGCGGGGCGCGCGGCACCACCTCGCGTTCGGCTTCGGCGCGCACCAGTGCCTCGGCCAGAACCTCGCGCGGATGGAGCTGCAGATCGTGTTCGACACCCTGTTCCGGCGGATCCCCGGCCTGCGGCCTGCCGTGCCGCTGGACTCCCTGCCGTTCAAGGACGACGCGAGCGTCTACGGTATCCACGAGTTCCCGGTGACCTGGTAGGAGGAGCCATGCGCATCGTCGCGGACACCGATCTCTGCATCGGCGCGGGCCAGTGCGTGCTGACCGAACCGGAGGTGTTCGACCAGGACGACGACGGCACGGTCGTGGTCCTGGTCGAAAACCCCGAGGGCGGGCAGCTGGACAGCGCCCGCGAAGCGGTCAAGCTGTGCCCCGCCATGGCGCTGTCCCTGCAGGAGTAGCTACTTCACCGCGCCCATCGAAAGGCCGCGGACCAGGTGGTTCTGCGCGATCCACCCGACGATCATCACCGGCAGCGAGGCCAGCAGCGCGGCCGCCGACAGCTGCGCCCAGTACAGGCCCTCGCTGGTGATGAAGCCGACGAGGAACACCGGCACCGTGCCGGCCCGCGCCGCCGTCAGGTTGACCGCGTAGAAGAACTCGGTCCACGAGAAGATGACGCAGATCAACGCGGTCGCCGCGATGCCGGGCGCGACCACGGGCAGGATCACCCGGTACAGCAGTGTCGGGAGGCTCGCCCCGTCGACGCGCCCGGCCTCGATCATCTCGGTGGGCACCTCGAGGAAGAACGAGCGCATCATCCAGATCGCCAGCGGCAGGTTCATCGCTGTGTAGAGGATGACCAGCGCCCACACGTTGTCCAGCAGCTGAGTTCGCTGCGAGATGACGTACAGCGGGATGATCGCGGCCACGACCGGCAGCATCTTCGTGGACAGGAAGAACCCGAGCACGTTGCTGGTCTTGGGCACCGGGGCGAGCGACAGCGCGTACGCCGCCGGGACGCCCAGGAGCAGCACGATCAGCGTGGACAGGATCGTCACGAACGCGGAGTTGCCCAGGTAGGGCAGGAACCCGCGCTCGAAGATGCTGGCGAACTGGTCCAGCGTCGGGGTGAACGCGATCCGCGGCGGATCGGTGTAGGCGTCGGCCTCCTGCTTGAAGGCGGTCAGCACCATCCAGATCAGCGGGAACACGAACAGGATCGCGACCACCCACGTCGCGGTGGTCAGTGAGGCGGGACCGAGCCGCCTGCGCAGGGTGCTCACTTCACGACCCCCTTGCTCACGTCGAACGCGCGGAACATCAGACGCAGCGCGAAGGTCGCGACGATCAGCGTCAGGACCACCACGATCACGCCCATCGCCGAGGACTGGCCGATGTCGAAGCCCTGGAAGGCGCGCTGGTAGATGTAGTACGGCAGGTTGGTGCTCGCGGTGCCCGGACCGCCCTGGGTCATCAGGAAGATCGCGTCGAAGCTGTTCACGATGTAGATCGCACCCAGCAGCACCGACAGCTGCAGGTACCGGGACAGGTGCGGCAGCGTGATCGACGCGAACGTCCGCCACCGGCCCGCGCCGTCGACCTGCGCGGCCTCCAGCACGTCCTTCGGCTGGCTCTGCAGGCCGGCCAGGATCAGCAGCATCATGAACGGCGTCCACTGCCACACGATCTGCGCCATGACCGAGGCCAGCGGGAACTCCGACAGCCAGTCGGTTTCGCCGCCGAAGACGAAGTTGAGCAGCCCGTAGGTCGGGTCGAACATCGTCGTCTTCCACAGCAGCGCGCCTGCCGCGGGCAGGATGAGGAACGGCGTGATCAGCAGCGTCCGCACCACGCCGCGGCCGAGGAACTTGCGGTCCAGCAGCAACGCCAGGCCGAGCCCGAGCAGCAGCGCGACGAACACGCACACCACGGTCAGGACGACCGTGTTGAGCATCGCGCCGCGGAACTGCGAGTCGGCGAACACGTCGGCGTAGTTCTGGAACCCCACGAAGTGCTGCGACCCCGGACGCACGAGGTTCCACGACTGGAACGAGTAGACCACTGTGAGGATGAACGGGATCTGGGTCACCACGATGGTGAACAACAGCGCGGGCAGCAGGGGCGCCCGGCGGGCCCAGGCTCCGGTGCCCTTGCGCTTCTCCGGTTTCGCTTCGACTCTCTGTCCACTTGCGATAGTGGGCGCAACGGCGGTCATTTCGTCTCCCGGTAGGAATCGCCGACGGTCTGCGCGTACTCCTGCGACTGTTCGATGGCCTCGTCGACGGTGATCTGACCGGCGATCGCGGCCGAGAGCTCCTGGCTGACCCGGGTGCCCAGGTCCTGGAACTCGGGGATGCCCACAAACTGGATGCCCGGGTAGGGCACCGGCTGCGTCATCACCTTGCGCTGGTCGGCCGCGTCGATGCCGTCCAGCGTCGGCTGGGCGTAGGCCTTCGCGGCCTCGGCGTACTCGGGGATCCGGTAGGTGGAGAACCGGCAGCCCGGCGGGACCCGGTTCCAGCCGTAGGTCTTGCCGACGGTCTGCACGAACTCCTTGTTCGTCATCCACTGCAGGAACTTCCAGGCGTCCTGCTTGTTCTTCGCGACCTTCGGGATCGCCAGCGCCCAGGTGTAGAGCCAGCCGCTCGCCTCGGTCTTCACCACCGGCGCGGCGACGTAGCCGGACTTGCCGACGACCTTGCTCGACTCCGGGTCCTCGTTGGTCCCGGCCATCACGGTCGCGTCGTACCACATCGCGGCCTGGCCCTGGCCGTAACGCGTGCCGCACTCGGAGAACCCGGCGCTGGAAGCGCCGACCTCACCGTGCTCGCGGACCAGGTTCACGTAGAAGTTCGCGGCCGCGCGGAACTCCGGCGTGTCCAGCTTCGCGTTCCAGTCCTGGTCGAACCACTGCGCGCCGAAGGTGTTGGCGACGGTGGTGAACGGCGCGAGGCTCTCGCCCCAGCCGGGCTTGCCGCGCAGGCAGATGCCGGCGACACCGGCCTGCTTGTTGTCCAGCTTCGCGGCGAAGTCGGCGATCTGCTGCCACGTCGGGTGCTCCGGCATGGTCAGCCCGGCCTGTTCGAACAGGTCCTTGCGGTAGGCCAGGAACGACGACTCGCCGTAGAACGGCACCGCGTACATCGAGCCCTGGTAGGACAGCGAGTCGCGGATGCTCGGGATGAAGTCGGCCGGGTCGTAGCCGGGGCTGGCGTCGATGTAGGGCTGCAGGTTCTCCAGCCAGCCGTTGGCCGCCCACTGCGGGGTCTCGTAGTTGCTGATCATCACCGCGTCGAACTCGCCGCCCTGCGTGGCGGTCGAGGCGGTGATCTTCGCGCGCGCCTGGTTCTCCGGCAGCGACACGAACTTGAGCTTGACGCCCGGGTTCGCCGCCTCGAACTCGTGCGACAGCGAAATCGCGTCGTTCATCTGCGGGTTCGCCACGATCGCGATGACCAGCGTGTTGCCGCCCGCGCCGAGCGCGCCGGCGCCCGCGCAGCCGGTCAGGGTCAGCAGCGCGGCGACCGCGAGGAGTGCCAGCCACTTACGCATCCGTGGCCCCCGGCAGCACCTGCACCTTCAGACCCGCACCACTGCGCATCAGGTCCAGCGCGTCGGGGAACCGCCCCAGCGGCAACGCGTCGGTCAGGAGGGCTTTCGTGTCGATCGCGCCGGAGGCCACCAGGTCCAGCGCGGCGCCGTAGGAGTGCAGAACAGCCATCGATCCCACCACCGTGATCTCGTCGTTGTAGATCCGGAACGGCGAAAGCGCGACACGTGCCTCCGCCGGGGCGACGCCGAAGACGAGCAGACGCCCGCCGCGGCGCAGCGCGTCGAACGCGGCCTCGATCGCCGGGGCCGCACCGGTGCAGTCGGCCGCCGCGTCGAACCGCTCACCGTCCAGTTCGGACACATCGGTGGCGACGGCGTGCGCACCGAGGTCCTTCGCCCGCGGCAGGCGGGACGCGTTGCGGTCGACGACCGTGACCCGCGCGCCGGCCCGCTGCAGGAGCATCTGCATGACCAGGCCCATGGTCCCGGCGCCGACGACCAGGAAGTGCTCACCCGCTTCGACCCCGATGCGCCGGACGCCGTGCACCGCGCACGACACCGGCTCGACGAGGGCGCCCTCCTGCCAGGACAGGTGGTCGGGCAGGCGGTAGCAGGTGCTCGCGGGCACCTTCACGTACTCGGCGAAGGCGCCGTCGACGGTGTCGCCGGTGGCGCCCCAGTTCGCGCAGAGGTTGCCGTGGCCGGCGCGGCACGGGTCGCAGTAGCCGCAGAACAGGGAGGGGTCGACGGCCACCCGGTCGCCGACCTGCCAGCCGCCGGGGACGTTCTTGCCGATCTCGACGATTTCGCCGGCGAACTCGTGGCCGGGGACGATCGGGTAGGGCGTCGGGGGGAAGTGCCCGTCGGCGATGTGCAGGTCCGTGCCGCAGATGCCGCACGCGCCGACCTTGATCACGACGTCGCGCTCCCCCGGCGTGGGATCGGGAACCTCGCCGACCCTGATGGAACCCGGCTGATCGACGATGGCGGCCCGCATGCCGTCTCACCTCTTTCTGCGCTCATTTGAGCGCCTCACGACTTTGTGGTCACATGTCTGGTCATGCATTAGAGGGGTTTTGGTGGTTTCTCGTCAACGGAGCTGGCGCTATAGTGCTCAGATGAGCGAAGCTGGCATGCTGGACGGGCTCACCGCGACGCTGGTGGCGCACCGGTTCTACGTGCTGGGGCAGTCCAAGATCGAGATCGCCGCCGACTTCGGGATCAGCAGGTTCAAGGTGGCGCGGCTGATCGACGCGGCGTTGTCCCAGGGTTTGGTGCGGGTGGAGTTCGCTCCCCCCGCGCCGGTCGACGTGCGGCTGTCCGACGAGCTGCGGTCGGCGTACGGGCTGCGGCAGGCGTTCGTGCTCAATCGAGCGGCGAGCACCGGGCCGCGCCCACAGGTGCGACGGCAGATCGGGGCCTTCGCGGCGCAGCTGTTGTCGGAGACGGTCACCGAGGACGACGTGGTCGGGTTGTCCTGGGCGCGGTCGGTGAACGCGATGGCGGCGGCGGTGCGGCGGCTGCCGAAGTGCCCGATCGTGCAGTTGTGCGGTGTGCAGGCCGGGATGGACATGCGGGACCGGTCGGTGGAGACGGTGCGGCAGGTGGCGGAGGTGTCGGGTGGGGACGCGTACCCGATCTACGGGCCGCTGGTGCTGCCGGACCGCCGGACGACGGAGATCCTGCGACGGCAGCCGGGCATCGCGGAGACGTTCGCGCAGTTCCCGCGCCTGACGAAGGCCGTGGTGAGCATCGGGGCGTGGCTACCGGGCGAGTCGACGGTGTACGACGCGGTGTCCCCGGCCGAACGCGAGGCGATCACCGCGCGGGGCGCGCGGGCGGAGGTCGCGGCGCGGTTGTTCGACGGCGAGGGGAAGCCGCTGTCGACCGGGCTGGCGCACCACGTGCTGGCGATCGACACGGCGGAGCTGCTGAAGGTGCCCGAGGTGATCGCCCTCGGCTACACGGCGCCGAAGGCGGCGGCCATCGACGCCGTGCTGCGGTCGGGACTGGTGTCGACGCTCATCACGGACACGCCTGCCGCCGAAGGCGTGCTACGCCTCCGACAGGGCTGAGACGAGCGGGTTACTTCACCCGCACCGGCAGCGTGTCCACGCCGTAGACGATCGACGTCCGGCGGTAGCTCAGCTGCTCCGGCTCGACGTCCAGCCGCAGGTCGGGGAAGCGCCGCACCAGCGCCGGGTACGCGGCACGCAACTCCATGCGCGCCAGCTCCGCCCCGATGCACCGGTGCGCGCCCCAGCCGAATGCCAGGTGCTGCGTCGCCGGGCGGGCGGGGTCGAAGGACTCCATGTCGTCGCCGAGGGCGGCGTCCCGGTTGGCCCCGCTCAGCGACACGAACACGATGTCGCCCTTCGCGATCTCCTGCCCGCCGACCGTGACGTCCTCCCGCGCGAACCGCGGGAACGCCACCTGCACCACCGTCAGGTACCGCAGCAGCTCCTCGACGAAATCACGCGCCGCGTCGTCGGAGTCCCGCACCAGCTCGAACGTCCGCCGGTCCCGCAGCAGCACGATCGCGCCAAGCGCCAGCATGCTCGCCGTGGTCTCCAGGCCGCCGGTCAGCACACCGTCGGCGAGGCCGGCCAGCTCCTGGTCGGAGATGTTGTCGCCGTGCTCCTTGACCAGCATGCCGAGCAGGCCGTCGCCGGGCTCCGCGCGCTGCTTCTTCACGATTTCGAGCAAATAGGACAGTGACTCCGAGATCGCCCCGAACGAGGCGCCCGCCCCGGCGAACAGGTCGAACCGGACCGTGCTCAGCCGCTGGAAGTCGTCACGGTCCTCATAGGAGACCCCGAGCAGTTCGCAGATCGTCAGCGACGGGATCGGCAGCGCGAACGACTGCATCAGGTCGACGGTGCCGCCGTCCTTCTCCATCGCGTCGAGCTGCTCGGCGATGATCTCGTCGATGCGCGGCGTGAGGCGGTTCAGCCGCCGCATCGTGAACTCGGGCGTCAGCATCTTGCGCAGGCGCGTGTGGTCCGGCGGGTCCGCGAAACCGAGCCCGCCGGGGTTCTGCTCGGCGGAAAGCCCCGCCTTGCCGACCAGGTTGGTGTAGTCGTTGCTGAACTTGTCCGTGGCCGCGAGCACTTCTTTCGCCTCGCCGTACCCGGTGACCAGCCACGCGGTGATGCCGAAGGGCAGCGGCAACCGGCTGACCGGCGCCTCCGCCCTGGTCGCGCCCAGCTCGGGCACGGGGTCCAGGCCGTCGCGGCGCAACGGCATGAGCGCGGAATCCGGCAGGACCGAGAGGTCGAAGCCCTTTTTCTGCGCTCTGGCGAGGTAACGGCGGCCCACCCAGGAAACCACACGTGCGCGAAGCCCCATGGCCGCAGATTACACGCGGAGTCCGACGATTCCGGCGTCGCAAGAGAAGTCACTCGCGCAGGTGGTGCAGGTCACCCACTAGGTCGGTGTCTGGTCTGGACTCGGGTGGCGCGGGTACATCGTGGCGTCACGACAACCAGGGGAGTGAGCCGTAATGCCTGACAGGGCCCGCCTCGGGACGGTCGCCGCCGCGGTGTGCGTCCTCCTGCCGTTCGGCCCGGCGGTGGCGAACGCCGCGCCGGCCGAAACCGTGCTCGCGCAGGAGCAGCTCAGGAACATGCCGCCGGGGCTGTGGGGACTGCTGGGGTTGCTGGGCCTCTTCGGCCTGGTGGGGCTGACGCGGCGCGGGCCGAGGCGCAACGCCAAGAATCCGCTGGCCGGCTACTCCGGCGAGGACGAGGTGGCCCAGGGCCGTCACCAGGCCCCGGCGCCGCGCAGTGGATCGCCGATGGACATCCTGCCCGGGCAGAACCCGCAGGTCGAGCGCCCGCCCGCGGCCGCCATGGACGGGGCCCACCGGCAGGAGGCAGCCGCGCCGATGCCCGACCCGCGACGGCCGGTCAGCAAGACGCCGGCCGACGTGCCGATGCCGTCGTACACGTCTTGGCCGTCTTCCGCGGAGAACCAGCCCGCGCCGGCGCACAGCTCGACGGGCGCGGCTTACGGTTCTGGCGAGATGCCCGGCGGGGCTCAGTACGGGGATGGCAGGTCGGCGATGTTCGCCTCCGGTGACATGCCCGCGGGGGCGCAGCCCAGCTACGCCTCCGGGGAGATGCCCGCCGGAGCACACTCCGCCGATGGCAGGTCGGCGGCGTTCGCCTCCGGCGACATGGCTTCCGGAGCACAGCCCGGCTACGGCGCGAGCGACAGCAGGTCAGCGGCCGTCACCTCTGGGGAGATGCCCGCCGGAACACAGCCCGGCTACGGCTCGGGCGGCAGCAGGTCGGCGGCCGTCACCTCTGGGGAGATGCCCGCCGCGGCGCAGCCCAGCTACGCCTCCGGCGAGATGGCCTCCGGCGAGAGCAGGTCGGCGACCTCCAGCTCCAGCGACATGCCGTCCAGCTACGCGGCCGCGGATGGGATGCGGCCGGCCTACGGCTCCGCGGACGGCCAGCCCGCCGGCCAATCACCCCCCTCCGGCGACGTGCCGTCGGCGGCACAGGCGTGGGCGAGCACGGACGCGCCGTCCGGGGCACACCCCGCCCCCGAAATCCCGTCCCCGGCGCAGCCCTACGCGCCCGCGCGGCAGCCCGCCTACGCCGCCGGCGAGGCGCAGGTCGCCTCGCCGATGGACGTCGCGCCCACGGCCCCGACGCCGGCGCAGTACCGCCGCAACCCGGAGCCGTTCCCCCAGACCGACCAGGACCCGCCGCCGCAACAGCCCGCGGTCCCGCAGCAGCAGGGCACGTTCGCCGGGCTGCCGCGCTACCCGGAGACCGCGGCACCCGAGCCCGGCCCGCTCGACACCGGCCCCCGGCACCGGCGCTGACGAGTGGCTCCTGGCCGCGGCCTGCCGCGGCCAGGAGCCACCGGGCGTACGGCGGGAGCACGCCGAGGCGAGCCGCGCCGGACGGAAATCCGGGTAGCTCCGGACCAGGCCGGGCAACACCGTCCGCCGCGCGCCGGGCACCCCAGCCGCGCGCCGGGCAGCATCTCGCCCGGCGCGGCTGACGCCACCCGGCGCGCGACTGATGCCGTGCGGCGCGGCTGGCGGTGCCTGGGATGGCCGGTGCTGCCCGGTGCGGCTGGCGGTGCCGGGCGCGACTAATGCCGTCCGGCGCGGCTGGCGCCGCCCGGTGCGGCGACCGGCCTCAGAGCTGGTCCACCGCCGTCACGCGGACCACCGCTGCGCCGGCCTCGTCGGAGGCCGGGAGGTCCACCTCGGCGCTGATGCCCCAGTCGTGGTCGCCCTCGGGGTCGTCGAAGATCTGCCTCACCCGCCAGACCTCGGGCTCCTTCTCGATGATCAGCATCGCCGGGCCGCGGGCGTCCGCGCCGGTTTCGATCCGGTCGTGCTGCTCGTAGTAGGCCTCGAGCGCGGCTTCCCACTCGATGTCGTTCCAGCCGGACGCCGCGTCCAGCTCCCCCAGCTCCGCGTACGCGCGCCGGGCCGCCAACTCGACCCGCCGGAACATCTGGTTGCGCACCAGCACGCGGAACGCCCGCTCGTTGCCCGTGACCGGCGGCGGCTTCTCCGGCAGCCGCTCCGCAGGCAGCGGCTCCTCCCCCGGGTGCCGCAGCGCCTCCCACTCGTCCAGCAGGCTCGAGTCGACCTGCCGCACCATCTCGCCGAGCCACGCGATCAGGTCCTCCAGCGGCTCGGTCTTCGCCTCGTCCGGCACCGTGCGCCGCAGCGCGTCGTACGTGTCCGCCAGGTACCGCAGCACCAGGCCCTCCGACCGCGCCAACGAATAGAAGTTGATGTACTCGACGAAGTTCATCGCGCGCTCGTACATGTCCCGCACGACCGACTTCGGCTTCAGCTCGTAGTCGGCGACCCACGGGTGCCCGCGCCGGTACGTCTCGTACGCCGCCTCCAGCAGCTCCTCCAGCGGCTTCGGGTACGTCACCTCGTCGAGCAGCGCCATTCGCTCCTCGTACTCGACGCCCTCCGCCTTCAACGCCGCGACCGCCTCGCCGCGCGCCTTGAACTGCTGCTGCGACAACACCGGCCGCGGGTTCTCCACAGTGGACTCGATCACCGAGACCACGTCCAGCGCATACGTCGGCGACTCGGTGTCCAGCAGCTCGATCGCGGCCAGCGCGAACGGCGACAACGGCTGGTTCAGGGCGAAATCGAGCTGCAGGTCCATCGTCAGCCGCACGATCCGGCCCGTCGAGTCCGGTTCGGACAGCCGCTCGACGACCCCCGCGGCGACCAGCGCCCGGTAGATCGCGATGGCCCGCCGGATGTGCTTGCGCTGCGACGGCCGGTCCTCGTGGTTGTCCTCCAGCAGGTGCCGCATGTGCTCGAACGCGTTGCCCGGCCGCGAGATCACGTTCAGCAGCATCGCGTGGCTCACCTGGAAACTCGACGTCAGCGGCTCGGGCGGCGACGAGATCAGCCGCTCGAACGTGCTCTCCGTCCAGTTGACGAACCCCTCCGGCGCGTTCTTGCGGACGATCTTCCGCTTCTTCTTCGGGTCGTCGCCCGCCTTCTGCAGCGCCTTCGCGTTCTCGATCACGTGGTCCGGCGCCTGCACGACCACGTACCCGTCGGTGTCGTACCCGGCCCGGCCCGCGCGCCCGGCGATCTGGTGGAACTCGCGTGCCTTGAGGTGCCGCTGGCGCACCCCGTCGTACTTGGTCAGCGCCGAGAACACCACCGTGCGGATCGGCACGTTGATGCCGACGCCGAGCGTGTCGGTCCCGCAGATCACCTTCAGCAGCCCGGCCTGCGCGAGCTGCTCGACCAGCCGCCGGTACTTGGGCAGCATGCCGGCGTGGTGCACGCCGATGCCGTGCCGCACCAGCCGCGACAGGGTCTTGCCGAACCCGGCGGAGAACCGGAAGTCCCCGATGGCCTCGGCGAGTGCGTCCTTCTCCGCGCGCGTGGTGACGTTGATGCTCATCAGGGCCTGCGCCCGCTCGATCGCGGCGGCCTGCGAGAAGTGCACGACGTACACCGGGGCCTGCCCGCCGGTGAGCAGCTCGGTCATCGTCTCGTGCAGCGGGGTGAGCGCGTACCGGTAGGTCAGCGGCACCGGCCGCTGCGCCGACGTGACCACCGCGGTGGTGCGCCCGGTGCGGCGGGTCAGGTCCTTCTCGAAGAAGGTGACGTCACCGAGGGTGGCCGACATCAGCACGAACTGCGCGTTCGGCAGCTCCAGCAGCGGCACCTGCCACGCCCAGCCGCGGTCGGGCTCGCTGTAGAAGTGGAACTCGTCGGCCACGACCTGGCCCACCGGGGCGTCGGCACCGAACCGCAACGCGATGTTCGCCAGGATTTCCGCCGTGCAGCAGATGATCGGGGCATCCGGGTTGACCGCGGAGTCGCCGGTCATCATCCCGACGTTGTCGGCGCCGAAGATCTCGATGAGCTGGAAGAACTTCTCCGAGACCAGCGCCTTGATGGGGGCGGTGTAGTAGCTGCGCTTGCCGTGGGCCATCGCGGTGAAGTGCGCACCCACCGCGACCAGGCTCTTTCCCGAGCCGGTGGGCGTGGACAGGATCAGGTTGGCGCCGGAGACGACCTCGATCAGCGCCTCTTCCTGCGCCGGGTACAGCTCGAGCCCGCGTTCGGCCGTCCAGGCCGAAAACGTCTCGAACAGCGTGTCGGGATCGGGATCCGCTGGTAGGAGGTCTGTGAGCGTCATCGTGGGTACCATCGTGCCACCCGCGGCCGGAGAGCAGATGGGGCCCATCGCGGCCGGTCCCGTCAAGCCGTAGGCTTCCCACACACAGGTGTAATCCGGAGGGCTGGCATGGCACAGGACATCGTCCCGATCGAACTCGGGCTGCCGCAGGGGGACCTGGTGACCCTGTGGGCCCCGCGCTGGCGGGAGGACGGTGAGGAGTGGGAGGCCTTCCTCGGCGACGAGGAGGATCTGTACGCCTTCCCCGACGCCGCGCACCTGGCCGCGTTCGTCCGGACCGCCGAGCAGCACGACCTGATCGACCACCCGGCGTGGAACGCGGTCCCGGCGCTGAACGTGCCGGAGCTGATCCCCGACGACGACCACTCCTACGACCTGGTCGGCGTGCCCGAGCTGGTCGCCGAGGATCCGGACTCGTGGACGATCAGCGAGCTGGCCGAGATCGTCGGCATCGTGCGCTCGCTGGCCGACGTGTGCGAGCTCGACGAGGTCCACGAGGTGCTGGACGCCACCGAGGGCTTCTCGCTGCTGGAGCAGGGCCGCCTGCCGTTCACCGGCCGCGAGGGCGAGCGCCTGTGGAACGACCTGTCCGAGGCCGTGTCCGAGAAGTGGGACACCGTGCTGGACGCGATCGACGGCCTGGTCAAGGTGCCGGACGTGGACGCCGGTGTGCTCGAGCAGACCGCCGAGGAGCTGGCCACCTTCCTGGAGGAGTCGGCCGAGGCCGAGGTCGAGTCCGAGCAGGCCGACGAGGACCTCGACACGGTCGAGAGCGCCGACTCCGACGACGAGGAAGAAGAAGAGGACGTCCCGGTCGGGTTCTGGGGCGAGGTCGGCATCGACCCCATCAAGATCATCACCGCCGGCGACGAGTACTACTCGCTGCGGTGCTACCTGGACGACGAGCCGGTCTTCCTGGGCAGCGACGGCCGGATCGACGTGTTCAAGTCGGAGAAGGCGCTCGCGCGGGCGCTGGCCGACTCCGCGGCGTTCGCCGACAACGACCTGGCCGAGGTGTCCACTTGGGACGAGGTGCTCGCCAAGGCCACCGCGGGCGAGCTGGAGGTCGAGGTCGACACCGAGAACACCTACGTGCTCGCCGGCCTGGACGAGGACCTGGCCGAGGGCCCGGACGCGATCGACCCGACGCAGCTGGACCTGGCGGTCGAGCTGCTCACCGACGCCGCGGACTGGGCGGGCGACGACACGGTGGCCGCCGCACTGTCCACTTCGGAGAGCCTGGGCTGGCTGGTGTCGTTCGTGCTGAAGCCGGACCCGGGCCGGCTCGCGCCGAGCGCGCCGTTCGACACCGAGCAGAGCGAGTGGCGCAAGCTGGTGGAGGCGTTCGAGAACCGGCTCCGGGTCCACTGACGCTTCACAGGCCGAGCAGGCGCGCCGCGTTCCCACCGAGGACCGCGGCGCGCGCTGTTTCCGACGGCGTGACGCGCTCGACCAGCGCGCGGGCCGGCACCGGGTCGCCGTAGGGCGCGTCCGAGCCGAACAACGTCCGGTCCGGCACCTCCGCGATCGCCAGCCGCACGGAGAACACCAGGCTCGCCGTCGACAGCTCGAGCCAGAGGTTCGGCGTCTCGCGGACGAGCTCGATCGCGGCGATCCAGTGCTCGCCGCCGAGCTGGCTGATCACCAGCGGCGTCCGCGGGTACTTCCGGGCGAGCGCGCCGATGGTCGCCAGGTCGGCGGCGGTGGCCGGGGCCGCGCCGTGGACCACCACCGGCAGGTCGCCTGCCGCGCGCAGCACCGGTTCGAGCAGATCGGCGCGGCCGGGCGGCGGGGTCAGCTCGCCGATGCCGCGCCACTTCCGGCACGCCTCCTCGACCGCGGCCGCCACCTCAGCCCCGGGCCGCATCAGGTCCACCGAGCCGAAGCCGACGAACCGGTCCGGATGCGCGGCCACTGCGTCGTCCAGTTCGCGCAGGGCCGCGGCCCGGCCTTCGCCGCTGCCGGCCAGGCTCTGCGACAGCACGGCCATCTCCCCCTTCAGCTCGTCCAGCGTCGCCGCGCGTTCGGGGTGCGGACGGGTCGCGAACAAGATCGCTTTGTCGACACCGGCTTCGTCGAGGAGGGCGAGGTGCTTCTCGACGGGGTCGTGGACGTGGCTGTGCGCGTCGATGATCAAGGTCTTCCTCCGGGAATCGTGGTACTTCCGGCAGTGTTGATCCCTGACATGGTGGGAAGGTCAAGTGATGCTGATCGGTGAACTCGCCAGGCGCGCCGGGACGACCGAGCGGCTGCTGCGGTACTACGAGCGCGTCGGGCTGCTGACCGCTCAGCGCCGCGACAACGGGTACCGCGAGTACGACACCGGCGCGGTCGAGCGCGTGCGGCAGATCCGCGAACTGCTCAGCGTCGGCCTGCCGACCAGGGAGATCCGCCGCATCATCGACTGCGCCCACCCCGACGGCACCCTGGACGCCTGCCCCGGCGTCCTCGACACCCTGCGCGCCCGGCTCACCGAGCTGGACGCCCGCGCGGCGGAACTGACCGCCGCGCGGGCCGCGCTCCGTCAGGCCATCACGACGACCGAGTCTCGGCTCGGACCGGTGTGAGCCCGACTGCCAGCACCGGGAACACCGCGGCGACGCAGAACGCCAGCGCGTAGCGCGAGTCGCCGATCACCAGGCCCAGCAGGGGTGGCGTGAGGGACGCCGCGATGTTCTGCGCCGTGTTCTGGGTCCCCATCGCGCGCCCGGCCCAGTCGATCCCGGCCAGCTCCGCGGACGCGGTGAACCCGAGCCCGTTGTCCGCCACCGTGATCACCGCGGCCAGGACCAGCGCGAACAGCACCACCCACATCCAGCTCACGTCGCCGACGGCGACCAGCAGCATGACCGCCGCGCTCGCCACCGCCAGCTGCCGCATCGGGCGCAGGCGGCTGCCCACCCGGTCCGACCAGTAGCCCGAGGCCAGCCTGCCGACCGCGCCCAGCACCTGCACCGCGGCCAGGAACCAGCCCGCCGCCAGCGCACTCCAGCCGTGCGCCGACACCAGGTACACCGGCGCGAACGCGGACACCGCGAACTGTGGCACCACCAGCAGCGCGCTCGCCCCGTGCAGCCGCCACAGCGTCGGCGTGCGGTACGGCGACGCCGGCTTCGGCGCACCGGGCTTCTTCTCCGGCCGCGGCGGGTCGATCACCAGCCACGCCACCAGCGCGGCGACCACCAGCCCGAACACCGCCGGGAACAGCACCGCGGACCGGAAGCCCCAGTGCTGCGCCAGCGGCGGCAGGGCCAGCGCGGCGACGCCGACGCCGAGCGGCTGCGCGGTCTGCCGGACGCCCATCGCGGTGCCCCGCTCGTCCGGGCCGAACCAGCCCATCACCGCGCGCCCGCTGGCCGCGTTGACCGACGCGGTCAGCGCCCCGGCGAGCAGGAACAACGCGAACAGCACCCCCGTCGACGGCGCGGCCATCGAGGTGACCAGCAGCAGCGCCGACGACGCGCCGAGGCCGATCGCCATGACCAGGCGCTCGCCGTAGCGGTCGGCCGCCGCGCCCCAGGCGATCAGCGTGAACAGCAGGCCGATGCTGGGCGCGGCGACGATCGTGCCCGCCTCCGCGAGCGTCAGCCCGTCCGCGCGCATCTCCGGCACCAGGAACGGGATGCCGTAGAGGAACGAGCAGCTCGCGGTCTGGGCCGCGAGGCCGAGCGCGAGGATGCCCCACCGGCGCCTACTCCTCGTGTCCAGCCCTGCTGCCCGGCTCATCGCGACCATCCCAAGATGTGAGAACTTGTTCTTACATCTTGGACCTTACTTGCCGACGCTAACGATCACAAGGGGCTTTCAGACCAACTCGGCGTAGCCCGGTTTGATCACGTTGTTGATCAGGTCGAGCCGTTGATCGAAATCGAGGAACGCCGACTTCATCGCGTTGATCGTGAACCACTGGAAGTCGGACCACCCATAGCCGAACGCGTCGGCGAGTGCGGCGAACTCGCTCGACATCGAGCAGCCGCTCATGAGCCGGTTGTCGGTGTTGACGGTCACCCGGAAGCGCAAGTCCGCGAGTAACCCGATCGGATGGTCGGCGATCGACGCCGCGGCGCCGGTCTGCACGTTGGAGGACGGGCAGATCTCCAGCGGGATGCGGCGGTCGCGGACGTAGCTCGCGAGCCGGCCGAGATGGACCGTGCCGTCCGGATCGCGTTTGATGTCGTCCACGATCCGCACACCGTGCCCGAGTCGTTCGGCGCCACAATGCTGAATCGCCTCCCAAATGGAAGCGAGTCCGAAGGCCTCACCGGCGTGAATGGTGAAATGCGCGTTATTGGTGCGCAGATATTCGAATGCGTCGAGGTTGCGAGTGGGCGGGAATCCGGCTTCCGGTCCCGCGATGTCGAAGCCGGCCACTCCGGAGTCCCGGTAACGCACTGCGATCTCGGCGATCTCGGCCGCTCGGGCGTGCTGACGCATCGCACACAGCAAAGTACCCATTCGGATGACTTTTCCCTGCTGAGCGGCTCGACGCTCACCCTCCGCAAACCCCGCCTGGACGGCCTCGACGACCGCGTCCAGCGACAGCCCGCGCTCGACGAACAACTCCGGCGCGTAGCGCACCTCGGCGTAGACCACGCCGTCCTGGGCGAGGTCCTCCACGCACTCCGCGGCAACCCTGACCAGCGCTTCTTCGGTCTGCATCACGCCACAGGTGTGGGCGAAGGTCTCCAGGTAGGACTCCAGGGAGCCGGAGTCGGCGGCGTCGCGGAACCAGCGGCTCAGCTCGGCCACGTCCGTCGTGGGCAGATCGCGGTACCCGAGGGCGTCGGCCAGTTCGATCACGGTCCCCGGACGGAGTCCTCCGTCGAGGTGATCATGGAGCAGGACCTTGGGCACCCGCCGGATGTTTTCCATGGTCAGGGGCACTCTGGTGGCGTTGTCGGACATGCTCCGACGGTACCCCCGCGACGGTCACCTACATGGACGCGCGCGGTGGCGACTCTCAGCCTCCAGTCAAGCTTCAGACCGCCGCCCGGCGGCTCGCATTCGGCCGGTCGGGGTGACCACGACGTTCCCGCCTTTACGGGGGCGATACCCAGAGCAATTCCGCAATGGTTAAGCTTCGCCCACGTCCCTCTTTCCCCGCCGACGAAGGACACCGAAGTGACCACTGATAACCACATTGGAGCTCCGTCCTTCGACCGGATGCGCAACATGCTGGTGCGCGCGGCCGAAGTCCGCGAGAGCGAGCAGCAGCAGATCTTCGACGCGCTCGACGACATCTACGCGCGGCTCGCTCCGGTCGACTCGTTGGGCGCCGTGCGCAAGCGGCTGTCGGAGCTGCCCGACCGCACCGAGGTCGGCGTGCTCGCCGAGCGCCTGGACGAGGCCATGTCGCGCCTGGAGGCGCAGGACAACGCGCTGGCGGACCTGGCGCGCGCGGTGGAGAGCATCGTCGACAAGCTGGCGAAGCCGTTCGCCCAGCTCGACGGCCGTCTCGACGGTGTGGCCGCCCGCTTCGAGGGTGTCGCGGGCCGGATGGACGGGCTCGAGGACAAGCTGGAGAACATCCACCGCCGCCTCGACGACCTGAACGGGCACCTGGACAAGCAGGACGCGAAGCTCGAGGCGCTGCCGCAGGCCGTGCACGGCCCGGTGAAGGAGCGCATCGAGATGGCCGAGTCCATCCTGCGCGACCGGGTCGACTCGGGCCTGGGCGAGCTGCGCGAGCGGGTGGACAACGGCGTCGGCGAGCTGCGTGAGCGGGTCGAGAACGGCCTGTCCGACCTGCGCGGCCGCGTGGACGAGGCGGACAACCAGCACCGCGAGCGCGTCGAGGCGGCCACGCAGGCGCTGCGCGGCGCGATCGACGAGACCGGCGAGATGCTGGACCCGACCGAGCGGCTGGAAGCGCTGTCCGCCCGGCTGGAGCAGATCACCGGCCGCCTGGACGACCTGGGCAACCGGATCGACAAGGTCGACGAGGGTGTGGCCGCGCAGTTCGGCGACCTCGGCGGCGCGGTCAAGAGCGGGTTCTCGCGGGTCGAGGGCACGCTGTCCAGCCGCCCCGACACCGACTCGGTGGGCTCCCTGGTGCGCCGCAGCAACGAGGAGTCGGAGCGGCGCATCGGCGGCCAGCTCGACGAGGCGATGGCGACGTTCGCGGAGCTGATGCTGGGTGGCGGCCCGTCGGTCCCGCAGATCGCCCCGCCGCCGCCCGCGCAGCGCCAGCCGCGCCGGGCCCGCAACGGCCGGGCGCCGAAGAACGCCGACGTGAAGCCCAAGTCCGAGGGCGACGACACCGAAGCCTGAGTTTCTCGTGGATCGGCCCCGGGCGTGCGCCATGCCCGGGGCCGTTCTCGTGTCTAGGCTCGGGGCATGTTGCGGTTGGGAATCCCGGTGCTCGGTGTCGACGACCTCGCGAGGGCCGAGGCGTTCTGGACGGAGGCGCTCGGCCTGCACGTGACGAGCGAGTGGGGGAACGCGAACTGGCGCACCCTAAGCGGCGACGACGGCCCGGTGCTGGGGCTGATGCGCAGCGAGACCCCGGTGCAGCGCCATCCGCGGATCCACCTCGACCTGTTCGTGGAGTCGGCGGACGAGCAGGCCGCCGAGGTGGACCGCCTCGTGGGATTGGGGGCATCGAAGGTGGAGTGGGATCGCTACCCGGAGGACCCGGACTTCGTGGTGCTGGCCGACCCGGAGCGAAACGTGTTCTGCATCGTGGACCTGGGCCACGATGCAGCCAGCTGAGGGCGGCTCTGGGGGGTGTTCGAACCGCAAGCCGGCAACGAAAAGCAAGCGACTACCCCAACCAGACCTCCCCCGCCCCCGATCCACAGCCGATCTTTAGTCGCCGACCAGGGTTGTCAAGGCACGCTTCCCGCCTTGACAACCC
>NZ_JBHZEN010000076.1:0-37872 GCF_050958625.1 Amycolatopsis sp. 3B14 | reverse complement strand
GGTCTGGTGCGTGGTCGGTGCAGTTGCGTTGCCGGGCGGCGGTTGTGCCAGAAAAAAAGAGCCACCCCCTACTGGGGCGGCCCTTCTTCTCAGGTGGCGTCTGGGTCTGTGGGGGGCTTTTCGCCCGGTTTGAGTGGTTCCGGGTCCGGTTTCGCGGCCGGGGTGGTCGTCGTGGCGGGGTAGCCGTTCGGCTTCACGCTGCCACCGGACAGGCCGTTGATCCCGAGCGGGTCCGGGTCGCCGTCGAAGAGGTGCTGGGTGACCGCCCGGCGCGGGTCGAAGTTCCGCAGCTGCCGCAGGTCCTCCAGCGGCTTCTGGAACTGCTCGAAGTCCGAGCCCATCTCCTCCTTGAGCTGCTGCCTGGCGCCGGACGCGAAGTCGCGCACCTTCCGCACGCTCCGGCCCAGCCAGGCCGCCGCCTCGGGAAGGCGCTCCGGGCCGAGGATGAACAGGCCCGCGACGATCAGGACGAGGATCTCGCCCCAGCCAACGCTTTCGAACATTCGCGAACCTCCGCCTCACACGGCTCCAGCTACCTCAGATTACCCCGCCAACCGGCCGGTTCGGATCCCGCGCGCGGAGTTCACGTCTCGTCCATCCGGCGGTCAGTCCGAGCCCAGCGTCACGTCGACCATCAACGTCCGCCCCTGCCGGACCAGCTGCACCGGCACCGTCTCGCCGATCTCGTGCTGCCGCACCGCCACCGTCAGCTCCGCCGCATTGCGGACCAGGCGGTCGCCGAGCTTCGTGATGACGTCGCCCTCCGCGATGCCCGCCCGCGCTGCCGGACCGCCGTCGGCGACGTTCAGCACCTGCGCGCCCTCCGACGTCTCCGCCGCGACCGACGCCGCGTTCACCCCGATGTCGGCGTGCTTGACCTGGCCGCTGCTGATGAGCGTGCGGGCGATCTTGATCGCGTCGTCGGCCGGGATGGCGAACCCGATGCCGATGCTGCCGCCCGAACCGTCCGCACCGCCGTCCGTGCGGATCGACGAGTTGATGCCGACCAGGGCGCCCGTCGAGTCGACCAGCGCGCCACCCGAGTTGCCGCGGTTGATGGGCGCGTCGGTCTGGATCGCGTCGTACGTGACCGGCGGCTCGCCGTTCTCCCCGGCCGCGGTGACCGGCCGGTGCAGCGCGCTCACGATGCCGGAGGTCACCGTGTTCTCCAGGCCCAGTGGCGAGCCCACAGCGATCACCGAATCGCCCGGTTCGAGGCCGGCCGGGTCGCCGATCTGCAGCACCGTCGGGTTCGACACCGCCACCTTGATCACGGCCAGGTCGGTCTTCGGATCCGTCCCGACGACCCGCGCCTCGGTGCGGGTGCCGTCCGTGAACACCGCGGTGATCTTCGCCTGCGGATCGCTGGTGGCCAGCGAGATGACGTGGTTGTTGGTGATCGCGTAGCCCTGCGGGTCGATCATCACCCCGGAGCCCACGCTGCCGGACTGACCGGACTTGACCTCGATCGAAATGACCGCGGGCGCCACGCGCTGCGCGATGTCGGCGATCGAACCGGGCGCGCGTTCCTTGCCCGCCTCGGCCTCGGAAATGGTCGCCGACCCGGTCAGCGAGTCGCCCGCGCCGCCGAGCCACCAGCCGATCAGGCCGCCGACGGCGCCGATGAGCAGGCACACCACCCCGAGCAGCCCCAGCGCGACCGGCTTCACGCGGCGGCCGAACAGCAGTTCGGGCAACGACAGCTGAGCGCTGCGCGGACGGTCCGCGTCCTCGTCGTCTTCGTCGTCGGGATCGAGCGCCGGGCGGGACAGCACCGCGGCCGAACCCGGGTCACGCCACGGGTCGGTCATGCGGGACCACAGCGGCGGCTCCGGATCACCGCCCGGCTGCCTGCCGTTGTCCCCGGCGGGGCGCTGGAGCTGCACGTCCTCCGCGCCGGGCGGACGGCCGAACGCCTCGGCCAGCGACTCCGGCGCGGGCGGCGCGGCGACGATCTTGTCGCCGTTGCGCGTGCCGGGGGTGTAGAGCTTGTCGAAGGCGCCGTCCACGCCGTGCGGGCGGCCGAACGCGCCGGCTTCCGTGGGATCCACCGGCGGCCGGTCCAGCGGGCGGGGCGCCAGCCGCGGTTCCGCGCCTGCGCTGTCCTGTGGTGGGTTCGGCTGACTCATCGTTCCCCGGGTGGATGGCTCGTCGTGCTGTCGGCGCGACCCTACGCCACCGATTCTCCCCCGCGGACGGTGAAGGGCGCGTCAGCGACCGGCCGCGGGAGCGGGAGTCGTGGTGGTCGTGGTGGTGGCGGGCGCGCTCGGCTCGCCACCGAGCTGGGCACGCAGCACGCCGGGCGCGGGCGCCTGGCCCGGCTCCGGGTTGGCCTGCGTCGGGTCGCCGCCGGTCGCCGAGGTCACGACGAGCGCGAGCGCGCTCAGGACCAGGCCGGACACGGCCACCCCGGCGCCCTGCGCGACACGGCGCCGCACCGAGGGATGACGCTGCCCGCCCAGTACGGCGGAACCACTACCGAGGGGCGCGCTCGACCCGAGCGGCGCCGACGAACCAAAAGGGGACGACCGGAGACCGGCGACGCGGTCGGGCCGCTGGATGGCGACCAGCTGGCCGTCCTCGGTGACGGCGAGGTTGTCGGGACTGGTCGGCAGGTCGGTGTCCTGCGGGATGTTGCGCAGGCTCGCCAGCAGGCTGGCGGGCATCGACGGGGCTTCCGCGCGCCGGACCGCCGCGCGCACCTGGCGCTGCGACGTCACCTCGGCCGCGCAGATCGGGCACCGGGCGATGTGCGACGCGGCACGCTCGTGGGCGCCCAGGCTCATCTCGCCGTCCACGAAGGCGACGACGGCGTCGGGAAGCAGGTGAGACTCGGGCAGGCCCCAGCCTCGCAGTTCGCTCATGCGGAAACCCCCACGGATTCCTCCTTGGCCGCCCGGCGCCGTTCGAGCGAGGCACGCAACGCCTGCCGGCCGCGGTGGATCCGGCTGCGCACGGTGCCCAGCTTCACGCCGAGCGTCGCACCGATCTCCTCGTAGGAAAGTCCTTCGACGTCGCACAGCACCACGGCGGCGCGGAACTCCGGCGGCAGCTCGTCGAGCGCGGCCTGCAGGTCCGGGTCCAGGTGCGTGTCGCTGTAGACCTGCTCGGGGCTCGGGTCGTCACCGACGATTCTGTCGGTGTCCTCGGGCAGCCCCTCCATGCGCACCCGCGAGCGGCGGCGCGCCATGTCCAGGAACAGGTTCGTGGTGATGCGGTGCAGCCAGCCCTCGAAGGTGCCCGGCTTGTACGAGGCCAGCGAGCGGAACACCCGGATGAACGTCTCCTGGGTGAGGTCCTCGGCGTCGTGGGTGTTGCCGGTCAACCGGTACGCCAGCCGGTAGACGCGGTCGCCGTGCTCGCGGACGACCTCGTCCCACGACGGCGGAGTCCACGCGGACTCGTCGACGGTGACCGGGCGGCCCTCGACCTGCTCGTTCTCCAGGCTGTTCTGCATCGTGGGGGACGGCACCTCCATCAGGCTGTTCTCCCAACTGATCTGTCCAACGCGGGCCATCCGCACTGTGTTCCCGGGAACCCCTGGCACCCGTTGAGACCCAGCTTGGCCCCTCTCCTTATGTGGGTAGTGAGACGAGACTGAGAGCCGCCTGAGAGAAGTGTGCACGTCTTCCACGGGTTTGGCGACGACCAGCGCTAACCTTTGCCGCGTGACCTCCGAGACGCTCGCGGCGAGTGGCGGCGACCACGCCGAGGGCTACCTGCCCGATCACCCGGCGGACGCCGCGCTGCTCACCGCACGGGCGCGCTCGGCGGAGCTGGGCTGCGCGGCACTCGGACCCGCGACCGGCGCGGCGCTGTGCTTCCTGGCGACGAGCCTGCGGGCCCGCGCGGTGGTCGAGATCGGCACCGGCATCGGGGTCAGCGGGCTCTACCTGCTGCGCGGGATGGCCCCGGACGGGGTCCTCACCTCGATCGACATCGAGCCGGAGCACCACCAGGCCGCGCGCCGCACCTTCCGCGAGGCCGGGTACCCGCCCGGCCGCACCCGGCTGATCATGGGCCGGGCGCTGGACGTGCTGCCGCGCCTCACCAGCGGCGGCTACGACCTGGTCTTCGTGGACGCGGCGCGCGCCGAGTACCCGCGCTACTACGAGCACGGCGTCCAGCTGCTGCGGCCCGGCGGGGTGATCGCGTTCCACGGCGTGACCGACGCGGCGCGCGGCGAGCGGCGGGAGCCCGGGGTGCTCGCGGCGCGCGAACTGGCGCGGGCGATCCGCGAGGACGAGCGGCTGGTGCCTGCGCTGCTGCCGGTCGGCGGAGGGTTGCTGGTCGCCGCGGTGCAGTGATCATCGCTGGTCAGCGCTGTGTCGCCGGGCGCTGGCGCGGTGTGACGCCCCTCGAAATCGTCGTACCCCTGGTGCAGGATCTCCTCACGCGGGAAACGTCCGGATCGACGAGGGGGTCGTCATGCGCGAGGCAGTCCTGAGCGCCGCCCGGTTCATCACCACGCACGCGGAGGAGCCGTTGGGGCTGGGGGACGTCGCCGACCACGTCGGCTACAGCCCGTTCCACCTGGCCCGCACGTTCACGCGGGAGCTGGGCATGCCGCCGTGCCAGTACCTGACCGCGCGCCGGTTCGAGCGGACCAAACAACTGCTCCTGCAGACCGACGAGCGGATCATCGACATCTGCAACGCGGTGGGCTTCTCCGCGGTCGGCACGTTCACCTCCCGGTTCACCGCCGCGGTCGGCACCACGCCCGTCGAGTTCCGGCGGCTGCCGGACGTGCTCACCGACTCGCCGCCGCGGCCGACGTCGTCCCCGGGCGCGGGCGCCGGCACGGTGATGGGCACGGTCCGGCTGAGCCCGGCCGCGCAGGTGGCGCTGGGGCCGGACCCGGCCGTGTACGTCGGGCTGTTCCCCAAGCGCGCCGCGCGCGGGTTCCCGGTCAGCGGCACCCTGCTGGCCGAACCGGGTGATTTCCTGCTCACCGGTGTCCCCGCGGGCACGTACTGGGTGATGTCGTCGGCGCTGCCCAGCCGCGGCGGCGCGGCGGCGCAGCTCATCCCGGGCCGCACCGTGGCCGGGGCGTGCCCGCGCGCGGTGCGGGTGTCGGCGGAGGCGCCGGTGCACCACCGGGACGTGCACCTGGACCTGGGGCAGGACTGGTCGCCGCCGGTGCTGATCGCCCTGCCGGCGCTCGCCTCGGCCGATGCGCAAGAACGGAGAAGACACCGGTGAGAGCGCCGCCGTAGCGTCCGGAGAGTGATCACGCACCTGCACTCGGCCACGATCCTGGTCGGCGACCAGGAGGAGGCGCTGCGCTTCTACGTGGGCACGCTGGGGTGGGAGAAGCGGGAGGACCTGCGGTTCGGGGCGGTGCACCGGTTCCTGAGCGTGGCGCCGCCGGGCGCGGTGACGTCGATCGTGCTGGGGCAGCCGGAGGTCCACGCGCGGGAGATGGTGCCGGGCGGCACCGGGATCACGATGATGACGCCGGACGTGGCCGCCGCGCACGCCGAGATGTCCGCCCGCGGGGTGCGCTTCGCGGGGCAACCGCAGGTCATGCCGTGGGGCACGAAGGCGACGTGGTTCGCCGACCCGTTCGGCAACGAGTACTTCCTGCTGGAGGGCTGAGCGCGACGGTGAGGGCTCTTCCGGCGGTTAGCGGCTGCCTGGAGGCTGATCATGGCGGCGCCCGGCACCCGGGCCGACGCCACACCACTGCGGCCGCGACCACCGCCAACGGTCCACCGGGCCGCCACCCCCGCCGCGCTGCTCGCCCTAAGCCGCCCGCCGCGCGGTGCGCCCCGCAGACCGACCACCGCCAACGGTCCACCGGGCCGCCACCCCCGCCGCGCTGGTCTGCCTAAGCCGCACCACCCGCCGGGCGGTGCGCGCCCGCAGCCCAGCACCACCGCGACCAGCACCAACGCCCCCAGGCCACCACCCCCCGCCGCGCTGGCCGCCCTAAGCCGAAACCATCCACCACGCGGTGCGCCCCCCGCAGGCCGACCACCGCCAACGGTCCACCGGGCCGCCACCCCCGCCGCGCTGGTCTCCCTAAGCGGGAACCACCCGCCGGGCGGTGCTCGCCCGCAGGCCGGCCACCGCGGCGCCTGCAAGTGCCAGCCACACCACCGCGGCCCCGACCAGCCAGCTCCAGCCGAACCGCCCGAAGACCACGCTCCCGACCGTGCCGCCGACGCTGCTGCCCAGGTAGTAGGCCAGCGTGTACATCCCGGACGCCTGGCCCCGCGCCCCCTCCGGGGCCTCCGCCGCGGCCCAGCCGTTGGCCACCGCGTGCGCGGCGAAGAAACCACCGGTGAGCACCACGAAACCGAGCACCACCAGCGGCAGCGAATCGGGCAGGGTGAGCAGGATCCCGGCCGCCATCACGGCCAGCCCGCCGAGCACCGCGCCCGGACGGCCGAACCGGGCGACCATCCTGCCCGCGTTCGACGACGACACCGAGCCCACCGCGTACGCCAGGAACACCAGCGAAGCGACCGCCGGCGACAACCCGAGCTCCCCGGTCAGCCGGAACCCCGCCGCGTTGTACATCGCCACGAAGGCGCCCATCGCGAGCAGCGCCACCCCGTACTGGACCAGCAGCACCGGCCGCCGCAACGCGGTCCCGACTCCGGCCAGCACGTCCCGCAACCGCAACCCCGAACCGCTCGGCCGCACGCCCGCCGGCAACGACAAAACCGTGATCGCGCTGCACACCAGCGCCACCCCCGCCACCACCGCGAGCGCGCCGTGCCAGCCGAGCGCCTCCGCGCTGAACCCCGTGGACAGCCTGCCGACCATGCCGCCGACCGTGTTGCCCGCGATCATCGCCCCGACCGCCGCGGCCACGCCGGTCTTGCCGAGCTGCTCCACCAGGTACGCCGACGCCACCCCGGGGAACCCGGCGATCGCGATGCCCTGCAAGGCCCGCAACGCGAGCAGCACCGGATACGAGGGCGCGAACGGCATCAGCAGGCCGAGCACGACCGACAACGTCACCGACGCGACGATGATCGGCCGCCGCCCGACGATCTCCGACAGCGCCGCGATCGGCAGCACCGCGATCGCCAGCGCCCCGGTCGCCACCGACACCGCCAGCGACGCCGAACCGGGGTCGAGCTGGTACTGCGCGGCGAGCTGCGGCAGGACCGGCTGCGGCGCGTAGAGCAGGGCGAACGACGAAATCCCGGCGGCGGCGACCGCGAGCTTCACCCGCCGCGTGGCCGGGCGGGCGGGAGCGAGCACATCGACTGACACGCCTCGAAAGTAAGCCGCGCTAAAAAATACTTCCAATGCGCGGCACTGGCACAATTCATACCGTGACGCATGAAAGCCCGGCGGAAGCTTCTGACCAGCGGCTGGCCGCGGAGCTGGCGCCCAGCCTGGCCCTGCTGGCGGCCCTGCGTGAAACACGCAACATCACCCGCGCGGCGGAGCGGCTCGACATTCCGCAGCCGACGGTGAGCCGCCGCCTGGCCGGGTTGTCCGAGGTCGTCGGCGCGCCGCTGACCCGGCCGGACGGCCGCGGCGTCCGGCTCACGCGCGCGGGCGAGATCCTCGCGGCGACGGCCGCCCGCGCACTCGCCGCCGTCGAGACGGGCGTGCGGCAGACGCGGGAGGAGATCTCGCCGGACAGCGGCCACGTCGTGCTCGGGTTCCTGCACCTGCTGGGCCGGTGGCTGGTCCCCTCGCTGCTGCGCGACTTCCGCGCCGACCACCCCGGGGTGCGGTTTTCGCTGGTCCAGGGCTCGCGGCAGCACGTGCTGGACCGACTGGCGGACGGCGAGCTGGACCTGGCGCTGGTGGCTCCGCTGCCGGACACCTCGGCGCTGGACAGCTACGCGTTGTCGGAGCAGGACCTGCTGCTGTCGGTGCCCGAGGCGCACCCGCTGGCCCGGCGGCGTCGCATCCGGGTCGAGGAGCTGGCCGACGAGCCGTTCGTGACGCTCGAACACGGCTACGGCCTGCGGCAGATCATCGACGACCTGTGCGCGGCGGCGGGGTTCGAGCCGAAGATCGCGTTCGAGAGCCAGGAGTCGGACACCGCGCGGGGCCTGGTCGCCGCGGGGCTGGGGGTGGCGCTGCTGCCGCGGTTCGGGCCCGCGCCGCCGGCCGGGGTGGTGGAGGTGCCGCTGTCGCCGCGGGTCAGCCGCACGATCGGGCTGACGTGGCGAGCGGGCGAGGAGCCGACCCCGGCGGTGTCCGCCTTCCGCGACTACGTGCGCGCCAACGGCACGCGCTACACCTGACGACGGACACGCCTCGCGCCCCCACAGCCGGGGCGCCCGTACCTACGCCTGGTCCGAGCCGAACGACTCCGCGAACGCCACCAGCGTCCGCGCCGCGAAGCCCGTCGCCCCCGGGACGACCTCCGCGTACGGCTTCTCGGCCCGGGCGGGGCCCGCGATGTCCAGGTGCGCCCACGGCAGGCCCTCGGTGAACTCGCGCAGGAACAGCGCCGCCGTGATGCCGCCCGGCCCGCCCGGCGCCTGCTTCACGTCGGCGAGCTCGCCGCGCACCGCGTCGACGTGGGCGTCCAGCAGCGGCATCCGCCACCACGCCTCCCCGACGCTCGCGCCCGCCTCGCGGATCTCGTCGGCCAGCTTGTCGTCCGTGGCGAAGAGCCCACCGGTCCGCAGGCCGAGCGCGACCTTCATCGCGCCGGTCAGCGTCGCCACGTCCACCACCGCGTCCGGGCTGAACCGGCGGATCCCGTAGGCCAGCGCGTCGGCCAGGACCATGCGGCCCTCCGCGTCGGTGTTGGACACCTCGGTGGTCCGCCCGCCGTAGTGCCGCACCACGTCGCCCGGCCGGTACGACGAGCCGGACACGTGGTTCTCCGCCGCCGGCACGAGCGCCGTGACCCGCACCGGCAGCCGCAGCGAGGCGATCGCCAGCGCGGCCGCGATGACCGCGCCACCGCCGGCCATGTCGGTGCGCATCAGGTGCATGCCGTCGGCCGGTTTGATCGACAGGCCACCGGTGTCGAACGTGATGCCCTTGCCGACCAGCAGCAGGTGACGGGCCGCGCCACGCGGCCGGTAGGTGAGCTCGATCAGCCGCGGCGGGCTCGCCGAGCCACCGCCGACCGCGAGCACCCCGCCGAAGCCCTGCGCCGCCAGCCACTGCTCGTCCCGGACGGTGGCGCTCAGACCGGGCACCTCGTCGGCGAGGCGCGCGGCCGTCTCGGCCAGCCACGACGGGTTCTTGATGTTGGACGGTGTGTTCGCCAGGTCCCTGGCCAGCGCCGACGCGCCTGCCAGCACCCGCGCGCGCTCGACGACCCGCTGGTGGCCGGCGTCGGCCGTGACCAGGCGCAGGGTGCGCAGCGCGGGCTGGTCCGCGTCCCCGCTGACCTTGAAGCGGTACCCGCCGAGCAGCGCCCCCATGGTCAGCTCCGCGACCTGCTCGCCGGTGACGTCGGCACCCAGTTCGACCTGCACCGCCTTGACGTCCGCGGCCTCCCTGGCGAGGGCCGCGCCCGCGGCGCGCCAGTGCGCGGGCCCGCCCTCGCCGATCCCCACCAGCCAGCGCACGTCCCCGCCGGGGAGCCGGCGGACCTCACCGGCCTTGCCGGCGTGCTCGACCCCGGCGACCGGCGCGTCCGCACCAGCGGGGACCAGGACGGCCAGGTCGGCGCCTCGACGGCGGCCGTCGGCGACCTCGACGTCGATCAGCCGGGTGGGAACGGACGGCAGGGGGAACCGCGCCATCTGGCGACCTCCTGGAACTCAAGGGACTGCGGCCGCGCGTGACGTCAGCCGGTGACGACGGAACGGGAGCGGGTCAGCTGGTGGCCTCCTGCAGGGCAACCCCCAGGTCCTTGGCCTCTTCGGCCGACAGCTCGACGACAAGTCGCCCACCGCCCTCGAGCGGAACGCGCATCACGAGGCCCCGCCCCTCCTTAGTCACCTCGAGGGGACCATCTCCGGTCCGGGGCTTCATGGCCGCCATAGCGTGCTCCCTCCGTATCAACCGGCGCGCCCGGGTCGCGCTCTTCAAGCCAACCGGGTCAGGCCCATTCTCCCTCATCAGGATGGGCGCGCGAACGCGGACCGATCTTTTCGTGTTTGCTTAGGTGCTGGTATCGCCCCTCACCCGAGATTTCAGGAGGCCCTCCGGTGACCACCGAGGACGTGCTGCTCACCGCCGACGCCGACGGCGTGCGCACCGTGACGTTGAACCGCCCCAAGGCCTACAACTCGCTCACCCTCGAGCTGAAGGAGCGCTTGCTGGCCGCGTTGCGCGAGGCTTCGGCGGACCCGGCGGTGCGCGCGGTCGTGCTGACCGGCGCGGGCAAGGCGTTCTGCGCAGGCCAAGACCTCAAGGAGCACGTCGGGCTGCTGCAGGCGGGCGACCCGGCGCCGCTGCGGACGGTCCAGGACCACTACAACCCGATCGTCCGGGCCATCGTGGAGATGCCGAAGCCGGTGATCGCCGCGGTGAACGGGCCCGCGGCCGGCGCCGGGGCGGCTTTCGCCTACGCCGCCGACCTGCGGGTGGCCGCGTCGTCGGCGAACTTCCTGATGGCCTTCGCCAACGTCGGGCTCGGCCCGGACTCGGGCGCGTCGTGGACGCTGCAGCGGCTGGTCGGCTACGGCCGGGCGGCCGAGCTGATGCTGCTCGCGCGCACGGTCGGCGCCGAGGAAGCGCTGTCGCTGGGCCTGGTCACCGAGGTCGTGCCGGACGAGGAGCTGGCAGGCCGGGCGCAGGCGCTCGCGGCGAAGCTCGCCGCCGGGCCGACGGTCAGCTACGCGAAGATCAAGCAGGTGCTGACCGTGGCCGCGGAGGGCTCGCTGGAGGACGCGCTGGCCGCCGAGGACGCGGCGCAGACGGTGCTCGGCTCGACGGCCGACCACCGCGAGGCGGTGGAGGCCTTCGTCGCCAAGCGCAAGCCCGACTTCCAGGGGAAGTAGGGCCATTCCGCGGCGGAGCCGCTGTCACCACACACGCAGCTGGCGCCGCCGCGGTTTCGGAGTCGGCTCAGCCGCGTGGAGCGCGTCGGTTGAGGGTGGTGGTGGGCTGGCGGGAGGGGCCCTTCGCGAGGACAGCGCCGACGTGGTGGTCGGCACTGCCGCGCGGAGCGCGTCCACCAGGGTGGTGGTCGGGCCGGCGGGCGGGGATTCATGAGGTTCCGCCACCCGCACCGCCACGCAGGGTGCCCAACTATGAATTTGCGCGGAAGCAGGTCACGAGGTGGTCGTCGACCATGCCCGTGGCCTGCATCAACGCATAGCACGTCGTGGGGCCGACGAACGCGAACCCGCGCTTCTTCAGCGCCTTCGCCATCGCTGTCGACTCGGGCGTGATCGCCGGAACATCGGCCATCGTGCGCGGGCGGGGCCGCTCCCCCGTCGGCGCGAACGACCACAGCAGGTCGTCCAGCGGCTGGTCCAGCGTGGTGATCGCGCGGGCGTTCGTGATCGCGGCCAGGATCTTCGCCCGGTTCCGCACGATCGACGTGTCCGCCATCAGGCGCTCGACGTCGTCGTCACCGAACTCGGCCACCTTCTCCGGCACGAAACCGGCGAACGCGTTCCGGAAGCCCTCCCGCTTGCGCAGGATCGTGATCCACGACAGCCCGGACTGGAACGCCTCCAGGCACAGCCGCTCGTACAGCGCGTCCTGCCCGCGCAGCGGCACGCCCCACTCCGTGTCGTGGTACTCGGCGTAGTCCGGGGCCGAGTTCCCCCACGGGCACCGCGACACCCCGTCGGTGCCGATCGACTCCGTCATACCTGCCCCACCGAATAGCTCTCCGCGAACTTCGCGAACCGTTTCAACGAGTACCGCAGCCCGATCACGAACGCGGGCTTCACGACCGGCCAGCCCAGTTGCCCCGCGGGCCCCAGCGGCGGCACCAGGCTCTCCGACCACACGAACGTCGAGCGGTGCGCGCCCTTCGCGTGCACGTGGAAGGCGCCGGTGCCCTTGACGACGCCGCCCAGGTGCCGGACCGTGCACCGCACCGGCGGCTCCCAGCTGGTGATCACCATCGGGTCGGTGACGCCGACCCCGCGCACCCCGGTGAACGCGCTCAGCTTCGACCCGACGCTGCGCCCGTCGCCCTCGACGACCTCGACGTGCGTGCCGAGCATCCACTCGTGCTGCCGCTCCCAGTCGGTCAGCGCGAGCCACGTCGTGCCCGCGCTCGCGTGCACGTCCACGGACAGGACCAGGTCGATCATCCCGACGTCTGCCGTTCCGCCTCGAGCTCGGCCACCCTGGCGCGGAGCTCGTCGATCTCGGCGCCCAGCCGCCGCACCACCCAGTCCACTTCGGACATCTTGTACCCGCGCAGCACGAGCTGGAAGCGCACCTTCTGCACGTCCTCGCCGGTGATGTCCCGCACCGGCAGGCGCGTCGGCGAGCTGCCCGGCGGCAGCGGGGCGAGCTCCTCGCCGCGGCCGAACACGACGGCGGCCAGCAGGAACACCACAGCCGCCACGAGCAGCATGATCACGAGGTAGATCAGGGCGGTCGTCACGTCAGAATCGTGACACACCCGGGCGCGGTTCGTCCCCCGAGCGCACCTCGCGCATCGGCGGCCGGTCGGCGACCAGGACGTCCGACTCCAGCGGCACCCACGCCCCGGCCTCGGCCACGAACTGGGTCAGCGTCCCGGAGCCGCCCGCGCCGACCCCGCACCGGGCCAGCGCCGTGCCGAGGATCTGCCGAGCCATGACGCCCAGCTGCAGCAGCGACCGGTTCCGGTGCTTGCGCACACCCAGATTGACCTGCGCGAGCCCGGCCATCCCGTAGCGGGCCTCGGCGTCGAGCAGCAGCCCGATCTCCACCCCGTACCCGGCCGCGAACGGCACCGACTCGAGGAACTCGCGCGTGGCCGCGTACTCGCCGCCGAGCGGCTGGACCACCGCCGACAACGCGGGCCGCAGCGCGGACAGCACCGGGCGCGCGAGCAGCTCGGTCACCCGCCCGCCGCCGTGCCCGGCCTCGGCGGACTCGACCCGCAGCGGCCGCCGGTAGAACCCCTTGACCAGGTGCACGCCCTCGGTCAGCAGCAGCGGGCCGAGCAGCGCGGGCACGAACCCGGGGTCGGGGTCGACGAGGTCGGAGTCGAGGAACACGACGAGGTCACCGGTCGTCGCCGCCAGTGACCGCCACAGCACCTCGCCCTTGCCGGGCAGCGGTTCGAGGCCCGGCAGCACGTCCTCGCGGCGCACCACCCGCGCGCCTGCCGCCGCCGCGACCTCGATCGTCGCGTCGGTGGAGCCGGAGTCGACGACCACCAGCTCGTCGACGAGGGTGCCGACCAGCGGCCGCACCGACGCGACCACCTCGCCGACCGTCTTCTCCTCGTCGAGGGCGGGCAGCACCACCGACACGGTGCGGCCCGCTTTCGCCCGTACCAGGTCAGCGGGGTCGAAATCGGGCTCCTGCCACGTGCGCAGGGCGAACCAGCCGGTGTCCATGACCGCCGATCGTGCCATGCTGGAAATGACGACGAACTGGAGGAACCCGTGCTTTACCAGCTGATCCGTCTCCTGGCCGTACCGGTGGTCAAGCTGATCTACCGGCCGGAGGTGCGCGGCGTCGAGAGGGTTCCCGCGTACGGCCCGGTGATCCTCGCGCCCAACCACCGGGCGGCCGTGGACACGACACTGCTGGCGCTGGTCAGCCCGCGACGGGTGCGGTTCCTCGGCAAGGCGGAGTACTTCACCGGCAAGGGCCTCAAGGGCCGGTTGATGGCCGCGTTCCTGGACGCGGTGGGGTTCGTGCCGGTCGAGCGCGGCAACGCGAAGGCCGGGCTGGCGGCGCTGGAGTCCGGCCGCAAGGTGCTCGACGACGGCGGCGTGTTCGGCATCTACCCGGAGGGCACGCGCTCGCTCGACGGCCGCCTGCACCGCGGGCACACCGGGGTCGGCTCGCTGGCGCTGGCGACCGGGGCGAAGGTCGTGCCGGTGGCGCTGACCGGGACGGAGAAGCTGCTGCCCAACGGCAAGCTGTTCCCGCGATTCGCGAAGGTCACCGTCGAGTTCGGGGAGCCCTTGGACTTCTCCCGCTACGACGGGCTGGACGCGTCGCCCGCGATCCGGCGAGCGGTCACCGATGAGGTGATGTACGCGATCGCCGAGTTGTCGGGACAGGAGTATGTGGACAAGTACCACAAGCGGCCTGGGGAGGCGGCTTGAGCGGGCGCTACGCGCGTATCTGAACTGCGCCGGCTTCGCTTCGCTACGCGCGGATGAGAAGTGCCCTCCCGAACCCGATCTTTCAGTGTTTTAGCGGCCGAGCAGGCGTGTCAAGGCTGGAAAGAGTACCTTGACACGCCTGATCGGCCGCCAAAGAAGGCTGGGGATCGGGTGCGGGAGGCGGGCTGGTTCGGGAGTGGTTCCGTTTCGTTGCCGGGTGGCGGTTTCGTGGTGGTGTTACTGCCACTTGGCGGTGGTGGGGGCCTCGTATTTCGCGAACGCGTCCAGGAGTGTGGCGGGGTCCTCGTCGACGAAGACCAGGTCCCGGTGTTCCGGGCGCAGGAACTTCTCGGTGACCATGTGGTCGATGAACTCCTGGAACGGGCGGTAGTACCCGCGCACGTCGAGCAGGCCGATCGGCTTCCCGTGCAGGCCCAGCTGGGCCCAGGTCCAGACCTCGGCCAGCTCCTCCAGCGTCCCGGCGCCGCCGGGCAGGGCCAGGAACGCGTCGGCGTACTCGGCCATCTTCGCCTTGCGTTCGTGCATGTCGGCGGTCACCACGAGCTCCGACAGGCCCGCGTGGGCGATCTCCACCCGCTTGAGGTGCTCCGGGATCACGCCGATCACCTCGCCGCCCGCCGCGAGCGCGCCGTCGGCCACCGCGCCCATCAGGCCGACGCTCGCACCGCCGTAGACCAAGCCGATGCCGCGCTCGGCGAGCAGCTTGCCGAGCGCCGTGGCGGTGTCCACGTACACCGGGTCGCCGCCGCCGGAAGAACCGCAGAACACACAGATTCGCTTCACTTAGTGGGTGTCCTCCCAGGCCTTGTAGGCCTCCTCGACCATCGCCACCGCCTCGTCGACGTCGTCGGTGAGGTGCAGCAGCGCCAGGTCCTTGTCACTGATCTTGCCCTGGGCGTGCACCGAGTCCCGGACCCAGTCGTAGAGCCCGCCCCAGTAGGACCGTCCGAACAGGACCACCGGGAACTTCGTCACCTTCTTGGTCTGGACCAGGGTGAGCGCCTCGAACAGCTCGTCCAGTGTGCCGAACCCACCGGGCAGGCAGATGAACGCCTGCGCGTACTTGATGAACATCGTCTTGCGGGTGAAGAAATACCGGAAGTTCACCCCGAGATCGACCCACGGGTTCAGGCCCTGCTCGAACGGCAGCTCGATGCCCAGCCCGATGGACAGCCCGCCCGCCTCGGACGCGCCGCGGTTGACCGCCTCCATCGCGCCCGGCCCGCCACCGGTGATCACCGCGAACCCGGCGTTCGCCAGGCCCGCGCCGATCTTGCGGCCCAGCTCGTACTCGGGGTGGTCGCGGGGCGTGCGGGCCGAACCGAACACGGTGACCGCGCGCGGCACCTCGGCCAGCGCGCCGAAGCCCTCGACGAACTCGGCCTGGATGCGCATGACCCGCCACGGATCGGTGTGCACCCAGTCGCTGGGCCCGCGCGAGTCGAGGAGGCGTTGATCGGTCGTGGTCGGCTCGATGCGACGCTCGCGGCGCAGCACGACCGGCCCCCGCTGCTTCTCCCGCGGGTGCTCGGGATACTCGGACGTTCCGTCCACTTCTGGCCCTGTCACGCCGCCGAGCTTACTGGCCCAGGAAGTCCCGCAGCACGCGCGTGACCTGCCGGATCTCCCGCGCCGCGACGTGCTCCTCGCGGGTGTGCGCGAGGGTCGGGTTCCCGGGACCGAAGTTCACCGCGGCCATGCCGAGCGCGGCGAACCGGGCGACGTCCGTCCACCCCAGCTTCGCCGCCACCGCGCCGCCGGCGGCTTGGACCAGCTCGGCCGTCGCGGGAGCGGTCAGCCCGGGCAGCGCGCCCGGAGACAGGTCCACAACGGACAGTTCGTAGCCGTCGAACACCTCGCGCAGGTGCTTTTCGGCCTGTTCCGGACTGCGGTCCGGGGCGAACCGGAAGTTCACCGCGAGCACGGCCTCGTCCGGCACGACGTTGCCGGCCACCCCGCCGGAGATCCGCACGGCCTGCAGGCCCTCGCGGTAGGTCAGGCCGTCGATGTCGACCACCCGCGCCTCGTAGGCCTCCAGCCGCCGCAGCGGCTCGCCGAGCGCGTGGATCGCGTTGACGCCCATCCAGGCCCGGGCAGTGTGCGCGCGCTTGCCGGTCTGGCGCAGCTCGACCCGCATGGTGCCCTGGCAGCCGGCCTCGATGACCGCGTTCGACGGCTCCCCGACGATCGCCAGGTCACCGGCCAGCCACTCCGGCATCTCCCGCTCGATCCGGCCGAGACCGTTGCGCACGGCCTCGACCTCCTCGTTGTCGTAGAAGACGAACGTGACGTCGTGACGCGGCTCGGTGACCGTGGCGGCCAGGTGCAGGAACACCGCGTCGCCGCCCTTCATGTCGACCGTGCCGAGCCCGTGCAGCACCTCGTCGTCGCCGGAGCCCTCGCGGCGCACCGGCAGGTTCTCGTTGACCGGCACCGTGTCCAGGTGCCCGGCCAGCACCACGCGGGACGTCCTGCCGAGGTTCGTCCTGGCCAGCACGGCGTCGCCGTTGCGCACCACTTCGAGGTGCCCGGCCTGCGCGAGCAACGCGGCCTGCACCGCGTCGGCCAGCGCCGCCTCCTGCCCGGACACGCTCTGGACGTCCACCAGCGTGGCGGTCAGGTCGACGGGGTCGGCGTGCAGGTCGAGAGTCGTCATGTCCCGACTCTAGGGGGTGTCGTACGGTGGGCGGATGCGCACGTGGAAGGCCCTGATCACGCTCGGTGCGCTGGCACTCGTGCTGGCCGGCTGTTCGAACGAGGCCGGCCCGACCCCGAAGGGCGGCGCGGGCCAGGCGGAGACGCCCTACGCCCTGTCGGTCAAGCTCAACGCCCTCACCGCGGACACCTGCTTCCGCGACCCGGCCGGGCAGACCCCGCGCGGCTGCGGCAAGTACGTCACCGAACTGGGCAGCACGCCGGGGCTGGTGCGCGAGCAGGCCGGGCCCAAGCACCCGGACCTGGTCGCGGCGGCGAACGGCCTGGAAAAGGCCATCGGCGACTACCGCGGCGGCCACTGCGACGCCGTCGCCGACCCTGGCGGGGCGTGCACCACGGCGCTCACCGCGATCGCCGACAACCTCCGGTCGGTCAAGCAACTGGTGGACACCCAGCTCGTGACCGGCTGAGTTACGGTTGGGGCCGTGAGCGAGCAGAGCCCCAACCCCGAGACCACCGGTGCGCACGGCGTCGGCCTGGCCACCGTCACCACCGACGGGACCGTGCTGGACACCTGGTTCCCGCAGCCCAAGCTGGGCGAGCCCGGCACCAGCGGAACCGAGCGGCTGACCCGCGAGCAGGCCGCCGAGGTGCTCGGCGAGGCCGCCGCCGCGCTGCTCGGCCCGGACGAGGCCCGCGGCGTCGAGGTGGTCGCCGTCCGCACCACCATCGGCACGCTCGCGCAGGCGCCGGCCGACGCGCACGACATCTACCTGCGCCTGCACCTGCTGTCGCACCGCCTGGTGCAGCCGCACGGGCAGAACCTGGACGGCATCTTCGGCCTGCTGGCCAACGTCGTGTGGACCAACCACGGCCCGTGCCCGGTCGAGGGCTTCGAGCAGACCCGGCTGCGGCTGCGGGCGCGCGGCCCGGTCACCGTGTACAGCGTCGACAAGTTCCCGCGCATGGTCGACTACGTGATGCCCGCCGGCGTCCGGATCGGCGACGCCGACCGCGTGCGCCTCGGCGCGCACCTGGCCAACGGCACCACCGTCATGCACGAGGGCTTCGTCAACTTCAACGCGGGCACGCTCGGCGCGTCGATGGTCGAGGGCCGCATCTCGGCCGGTGTGGTCGTGGGCGACGGCACCGACGTCGGCGGCGGCGCGTCGATCATGGGCACGCTGTCCGGCGGCGGCAAGGAGGTCATCTCGCTGGGCGAGCGCTGCCTGATCGGAGCGAACGGCGGGGTCGGCATCTCACTCGGCGACGACTCGGTGGTCGAGGCCGGGCTCTATGTCACGGCCGGGACGAAGGTCGTGGTCGAGGGCAAGACCGTCAAGGCGCGTGAGCTGTCCGGGATCTCCGGCGCGTTGTTCCGGCGCAACTCCGAGACCGGTGCGGTCGAAGCCGTTCCGCGGACCGGGGCGGGCATCGAGCTGAACGAGATGCTGCACGCCAACTGACCAGGGTGCGATTTTCGTTCACCTATCATTCATGTGGTGAGCACCGCCACGTTGTCATCCCGTGTCGTGACCGCCGGTGATCTCGGTCTGCCCGAGGCGCCGCTGACAGCCGGCCCCCGCGACACCCCGGAGTCCATGCTGCGGGCGCGGATCGACGAACAGCTGCGTGCGATGCTCGCCCACGAACCGGGCACGCGCTCCGGCGCCGATCCCGAGGACCTGCACCAGATGCGTGTCGCCGTCCGCCGGCTCCGCAGCGCGTTGAAGCTGCTGGGGCCGGCGGGCGACGACGTGCGGGCCGAGCTCAAGTGGCTCGGTGCCGGGCTGGGCGAGGTGCGTGACCACGACGTGCTGATCGACCACCTGCGGGCCACGGTCGCGTCGTTCGACGAGTCCGACCAGCAGGCGGGCGCGCGGCTGGTGCGGATCTTCGTCGCGGAGCGCGCGAAGGCGAAGCGCCGCCTGAACCGGTGCCTCGGCAGCGCCCGGTACGCGGCGCTGTTGCGGTCGACGGCGCGGTTGGTGCTCACGGAGTTGCAGCTCACCCCCGGGGCCGCACCCGGACCGGTCGATGTCGCCGCCGTGGTGCGGAAGCCGTACCGGAAGCTGACGAAGGCAGTGGCCGCGCTGCCTGCCGACCCGCCGGACGACGAGCTGCACGAGCTGCGGATCCACGGCAAGCGGCTGCGGTACGCGGCGGAGACGGCGAAGTCGGCGGCGCGGAAGAAGCAGGTCACACAGGTGCGCGAGCTGATCAAGGCGACGAAGCGGCTGCAGGACGTGCTGGGCGACCACCAGGACGCGGTGGTGGCCGCCGAGCGGATGCGAGCGCTACTCGACGCGACCGACGAGCCCGCCGTCGGTTTCGTCGCGGGCCGCATCGCGGAGCGCGAACTGACGCGGCGAGCCACCGCACGGGCCACCTGGGCGGCGGTGCTGGCAGACGTGGACGCGGCGGCCACCAAGGTCTGCGGCTAGCCAGCCACCCGCTCACCAGCGGCCACCCCGGCTAGCGGATCAGCACACCCACATAGCCGTCCGGCCGCACGACCACTTCCTTCGCGTCGTAGGCCGTGAAGGCGTGACCCTCCTCGTCGACCACTGACTTCCCCGCGCGGGACTGGCCGGGTCGCAGCACCGCGTAGGTGTGTGGCTCGTCCGGAGCGTCGCCGTCGAAGATCAGCCTCGTGGCGCGCGGGCCGCGGAACAGGTCGAACAGGCGGACCTTCGCGCCACTGTCGTCGAGGACCGGCGCGTCCGGCGCCCGGTCCCCCACCGCGAGGCCCGGCTCGTCCGACACCCGGTAGCTGATGTCGAGCTGCTGGGTGTCCGCACCGCGTTCGTGGGCCCGCTCGTCGCCGTCCAGGTGCCTGCGCAGCAGCTCCGAGGAGATCCCCAGCACCCGCTCGGCCACCGCCCGCCGCTCGGTTTCGTAGCTGTCCAGCAGCTCGGGTGAGCCGTCGGCCAGCTTCCAGCCCAGGTTGTAGGCGTCCTGCACGCTCGTGTTCAGCCCCTGCCCACCGGTCGGCGGGTGGACGTGCGCCGCGTCGCCGATCAGGAACACGCGGCCCTCCCGGAACCGCTTCGCCAGGCGCACGTTCGGCCGCCACACCGTCGACCACGCCAGCTTCCCCAGCCGCACCCGCGCGTTCAGACCGTCCAGAATGGACTGGAGCGTCTCGGCGGTCGGCTCCGCGTCGGCCTCCCCCAGCGGCGCGCCGAACTGGAACAGGCCGATCCCGGGCAGCGGGCTCATCATGACCCCGCTGCCCGGGTCCGCCGCACGCGCGAACCAGTAGCCGAACCCCGGGTCGAGGTCGGCCTCGACGTCACCCAGCAGCATCCGGAACGACTCGTCCGTGACGCCCTCGAACTCGATCCCCAGCGCCTTCCGCACGAAACTGCGCCCGCCGTCGGCGCCGACCAGGTAGTCCGCGCGCACCGTCTCGCCGGTCGACAGCTCCGCGGTGACCCCGGTGCCGTCCTGCGTGAAGCCGGTCAACTCCGCGCCCAGCTCGACCCGCATCCCGAACTCGGCCAGCCGGTCCCGCAGGATGCCCTCGGTCTGCGACTGCCCCAGCACCCAGCCGTTCGGGTAGGGCACGTCGGGTGTGGGCTCGCGCCGCTCGCCCATCCGGCGCTCCATGACGTACTCACCATCGAGGTGCACCCGGAAGGCAGGCATCTCCCGGCCCGCGGCCAGCACGGCGTCGATGACCCCGAGGTCGTCGAACACCTCCAGCGTGCGCGGCTGCAGCCCGTCGCCCCGGGAGCCGCGGAAGAACTCGGTCGCTTTGTCGACGATCCGCACGCCGATGCCGCGCCGGGCGAGGTCGATGGCCAGGGCGAGTCCAGCCGGGCCTGCGCCCGCGATCAACACGTCCATCTCTGAATCTCCATTCACTGAATTTGAATTCATGATGGACTTGCTAGCGTGCTCCCGTCAAGGAGGTGCCGTGAAGCGCAAGGAGAAGGCCGCGGAGACCGAGGCCGCGCTGAAGGCCGCGGCGCAGCGGCTGTTCGCCACGCGCGGCTACCTGAACACGAAGATCACCGACATCACGGCGGAGGCGGGCCGGGCGGCCGGATCGTTCTACAACCACTTCGCCGGCAAGGAAGAGCTGCTCGAATCACTGCTGGCGGACCTGGAGGAAGCCGGCGACGAGAGCGCCGACCAGCCGGGCCACAGCCCGGACTTCGCCGACCCCGCGGCGGTCCGCTTCCACGTCGAGGCGTACTGGCGCTTCTACCGCGAGCACGCGCCGACCCTGCGCGCGCTGCAGCAGGCGGCGATGGTCAACGCGGACTTCGCCCGCAAGCTCGCGGAGTTCACCCGGGCGCAGAACGAGGAGCTGACCGACCACGTCGACCACGTGACCAAGGCAGGCCACCGCCTGCCCGGCACCCCGCTCGCGAGCGTCACGATGATGACCACGGCGGCCGAGACGTTCGTCCGGCAGTGGCACGACGGCGTGGTGGACATGCCCGAAGAAGAGGCGCTCGAAGCCCTCACCCGGTTCGTCTACCGGGGCCTCACCGGCCGCGACTACTGACCGAGGCGCTCGGCGGCGGCTTCGACGCGCTCGTCGGTCGCGGTGAGCGCGACCCGCACGTGCTCGCCGCCCGCGGGGCCGTAGAACGTGCCCGGCGCGACCAGGATCCCGCGCTCGGACAGCCACCGCAGGGTCTCCCAGCAGTCCTCACCGCGGGTGGCCCACAGGTAGAGCCCGGCCTCCGAGTGGTCGATGCGGAAACCGTTGTCCTGCAACGCCTTCTGCAAGACGACACGACGGCGGGCGTAGCGCTCGCGCTGCAGCGACAGTGCGCTGTCGTCGGCCAGTGCGACGGTCATCGCCTCCTGGACCGGGCGCGGCACGATCATGCCGGCGTGCTTGCGCACCGCCAGCAGCCCGGCGACCAGCTCCGGGTCACCGGCGACGAACCCGGCGCGGTAGCTGGCCAGGTTCGCGGACTTCGACAGCGAGTGCACGGCCAGCAGGTTGTCGTGGCGGCCGCCGCACACCGACGGGTGCAGAATCGACACCGGATCGGCGTCCCAGCCCAGCGCGAGGTAGCACTCGTCGGAGACCACGATCACGTCCCGCTCGCGCGCCCACTCGACGATCTCGCGCAGCGCCTCGGCGTCCAGCACGCGACCGGTCGGGTTGGACGGCGAGTTCAGCCACACCATCGCGGGCGGCTCGGCGAGGCCTCGCGGGTCGTCGGCGCGCACGATCCCGGCGCCGGCCAGCAGCGCGCCGACCTCGTAGGTCGGGTAGGCCAGCTCGGGGATCACCACGGTGTCGCCGGGCTCGGCGCCCAGCAGCCGCGGCAGCCAGGCCACCAGCTCCTTGGACCCGATCGTGGGCAGCACCGCCGCCGGATCGACACCGGTGACCCCGTGCCGTCGGCTCAGCGCCTCGACCGCCGCCGCACGCAGCTCGGGCGTGCCGTGGGTGGTCGGGTACCCGGGGATCTCCGACACCGACGCCAGTGCGGCGCGGATCGATTCGGGGACCGGGTCGACCGGTGTGCCGACCGAGAGGTCGACGAGGCCGCCAGGATGGGACTTCGCCCGCGCCGTGGGCTCGGCGAGCGAGTCCCACGGAAAGTCGGGCAGGCCGGTGTCGCCGCGGTTCATTCGCCCTGCGGAGGCAGGTCCTTGATCCACTGCGGATCGTTGCTGGTCTTGCCGACCTTGGAGGCGCCGCCGGGCGAGCCCAGGCTGTCGAAGAAGTCGACGTTGGCCTTGGTGTACTCGGCCCACTCGTCCGGCACGTCGTCCTCGTAGTAGATGGCCTCGACCGGGCACACCGGCTCGCACGCACCGCAGTCCACGCACTCGTCCGGGTGGATGTAGAGCATGCGGTCGCCTTCGTAAATGCAGTCGACGGGGCATTCGTCGATGCACGCCTTGTCGAGCACGTCGACGCAGGGCTCGGCAATCACGTACGTCACTGCGATCTCCAGCTAGGTCCAAGGATCCACTACCGATCCTGGACATTACGCGCCGATGCGCGGACCTTCCAAAGTAAGGCCACCCTTAATCCGGGGATCGGCGAGCACAATGGGGACGTGGACTCCTCCGAGACGCTCGAACTCCGCTGCGCCGACGCCTGGCAGGCGGTGACCGTGGACAAGATCGGTGACTGGCGGCTTCGCGCCGCGGACGGGTTCACCGGACGCGCCAACAGCGCACTCGCCGTCGGCGACCCGGGAGTGCCGGTGGAGAGCGCCTTGGCGGCCGTTTGTGACTTCGCCCACGCCAACGGCATCCCGCCCGTCGCCCACACGGTCATCGGCAGCGCGAACGAGCGCGCGATCGAGGCCGCGGGCTGGGTGCCGAACACCGGCCACGCGGCCGGGCACCTGGTGTCCGTCCTCACCGGCCCGCTCGGCACGGGCGCCGACGAGGTGCCCGTCCTCGCCGCGCCGACCCCGGGCTGGTGGGAGCTGACCGTCGGACGGCCGGAACCGGCGGACGCCGAGCGGCACGTGCTGACCACCGGCGAAATCGGCTACGCGGTCGCCGAGGTGATGGGAGTCACAGCCGGTGCGGTGCGCGCGGCGGTGGTCGACGACGTGCTCCACATCGCCCGGCTCGCCGTCCGGCCCGGGTACCGCCGGCGCGGCCTGGCCTCGGCGTTGATGGCCGCCTGCGGACCGTGGGCGGCCGAGCGCGGGGCGACGCGGGCCGTGCTCCAGGTCGCCGTCGACAACGCCGGGGCGCTGGCGTTCTACGACCGGCTCGGGTTCGCCGAGCACCACAGGTACCGGTACTGGGTTCCGGGACCCCGGGCGTGCGAGGATCGCTCGCTGTGAAGGTTGTCGTAGTTGTCGGCGGGGTGGGCGGCGCCCGCTTCCTGCTCGGAGTCAAAGCCGCGCTGGGTCTGCCCCCGATCGGCCCTGGGGACTCGACGCACGAGATCACCGCGGTGGTGAACACCGGCGACGACGTGTGGATGCACGGCCTGCGGATCGCGCCGGATCTGGACACCTGCATGTACACGCTGGGCGGTGGGATCGACACCGAGCGCGGGTGGGGGCACCAGGGCGAGACCTGGGTGGTCAAGGAGGAACTGGCGGCCTACGGCGCCGAGCCGACCTGGTTCGGCCTCGGCGACAAGGACATCGCCACCCACCTGATCCGCACCCGCATGCTGCGCGCGGGCTACCCGCTGTCCGCGGTCACCGAAGCGCTGTGCGACCGGTGGCAGCCCGGCGTGCGGCTGCTGCCGATGACCGACGACCGGGTCGAGACGCACGTCGTCATCGACGACCCGGACGAGCCGGGCAGCCGTAAGGCGATCCACTTCCAGGAGTGGTGGGTGCGCTACCGCGCGGAGCCGCGGGCGCATTCGATCGTGCCGGTCGGTGTCGAGGAGGCCAAGCCGGCGCCGGGTGTGCTGGACGCCATCGCGGAGGCCGACGCGGTCCTGTTCGCACCGTCCAACCCGGTCGTCTCGGTGGGCACCGTGCTGGCCGTACCGGGCGTGACGGAGGCGCTGCGCAAGACCGCGGCCGGGGTGGTCGGCGTGTCGCCGATCATCAGCGGCAAACCGGTGCGCGGCATGGCCGACGCGTGCCTGACCGCGATCGGGGTGGAGACGTCGGCCGAGGCGGTCGGCATCCACTACGGGTCGCGGCAGACGTCGGAGGACGGGCTGCTCGACGGGTGGCTGGTCGCCGAGGGCGAAACCGTGCACGTGCCGGGCGTCGCGGTGCGGGCGGTGCCGCTGCTGATGTCCGATGTGGACGCCACCGCGGCCATGGCACGCGCCGCGCTCGAACTCGCTGGAGCCGAAGTTGAGTGACCACTCCGCCGCACGACTGGAGATCCTGCCGGTCCAGGGCCTGCCGGAGTTCCGGCCGGGCGACGACCTGACCGGCGCGATCGCGACCGCCGCGCCGTGGCTGCGCTCCGGCGACGTCGTCGTGGTCACCAGCAAGGTCGTGTCGAAGATCGAGGGCCGCCTGGTGCGCGTGCCCAGCGACCCGGAGGCCCGCGACGCGGCCCGGCGCGAGCTGGTCGAGCAGGAGTCGGTGCGGGTGCTGGCCCGGTTCAACCGGACCCTGATCACGCAGAACCGGATCGGGATCGTGCAGGCCGCCTCGGGCGTGGACGCGTCCAATGTGCACGGTGACGAGATCGCGCTGCTGCCCACCGACCCGGACGCGGCGGCGTTGGCCCTGCGCAACGGATTGCGCGAGCGGCTGGGTGTCGAGGTCGCGGTCGTCATCACCGACACGATGGGCCGCGCGTGGCGGGTCGGCCAGACCGACAACGCCATCGGGGCCAGCGGGTTGCGCGTGCTGCACTCCTACGAGGGCGAGGTCGACGGGCAGGGCAACGAGCTGCAGGTGACCGAGATCGCGGTGGCCGACGAGATCGCCGCGGCCGCGGACCTGGTGAAGGGCAAGCTGACCGCGACACCGGTCGCGGTCGTGCGCGGGCTGGAGATCGCCGACGACGGGTCCGACGCGCGGAAGCTGGTGCGGCCGTCGGAGGAGGACATGTTCTCCCTCGGCACGCGCGAGGCGATCGCGCAGGGCCGCCGCGAGGCGGTGCTGGTGCGCCGGTCGGTGCGCTCGTTCACCGACGAGCCGGTCGCCCCGGAGGCACTGCGTCGCGCGATCGGCGCGGGGCTGACCGCGCCCGCGCCGCACCACACGCGGCCGGTCCGGTTCGTGTGGCTGCGCGACCGTGGGCTGCGGACGAAGCTGCTCGAGGCGATGCGCGAGGCGTGGCGGGCGGACCTGTCCGGCGACGCGTTCACCGAGGAGCAGATCGCGAAGCGGGTGTCCCGCGGCGACATCCTGTTCGAGGCGCCGGAAGTGGTGATCCCGTTCCTGGTGCCGGACGGCGCGCACACGTACCCGGACGAGCGGCGCAACGCCTGCGAGCGGACGATGTTCACCGTCGCGGGCGGGGCCGCGGTGCAGGGGCTGCTGGTGGCGCTGGCGGCGGAGGACCTCGGCTCGTGCTGGATCGGGTCGACGATCTTCGCGGCCGACGTGGTGCGTGAGGTGCTCGGGCTGGAGCCGTCGTGGCAGCCGCTGGGCGCGGTGGCGATCGGGCACCCGGTGGGCGGGCCCGCGGCGCCGCGCCCACCGGCGCTGGACGGGCTGGTCGAGCTGTGAACCTGCACACCGATGTGGTCGAGACGCTGGAGAAATGGCAGCCCGGGACGGCAGGGCAGGAGGCGCTGCGGCACGCGTTCCTGGGGTTCCTCGCCGCGCGCGAGGACGCGTGCCGGCGGTCGTGCGCGGCCGGGCACATCACCGCGTCGGCCGTGGTGCTGGACGCTTCGCGGTCGCACGTGCTGCTGACGCTGCATCCGCGCGTCGGGCGGTGGTTGCAGCTGGGCGGTCACTGCGAGGACTCGGACACCTCGCTGACGGAGGCCGCGTTGCGGGAGGCGTCGGAGGAATCCGGGATGAGCGGGCTGACGATCTCGGCGGAGCCGGTGCACCTGGACGTGCACCCGATCACGTGCTCGCTGGGGGTGCCGACGCGGCACTTCGACGTGCGGTTCGTGGTCGTGGCGCCGGAGGGCGCGTCCCCGGTGCGCAGCGCGGAGTCGGACGACCTGCGGTGGTGGCCGCTGACCGCGTTGCCGCCCGGGAGCGAGGACCTGACGGAACTGATCGCGGCGGCGTGCGAATGATCGTCTCGGTCGACCCGGCGTCCGCGGTGCCGCCGTACGAGCAGGTGCGGTCCGGGCTGGCGCGGCAGATCAACTCCGGCGCGCTCGCGGTGGGCACGAAGCTGCCGACGGTGCGCGGGCTGGCGGAGGAGCTGGGCATCGCGCCGAACACGATCGCCCGCGCCTACCGGGAACTGGAGGAGGCGGGGCTGATCGAAACGCGCGGCCGGGCGGGTTCGTTCGTGGCCTCCTCGGGCGACGAGTCGCTGACCCGGGCCCGCGAGGCGGCCGAGACCTACGCCGCGGTGACCCGGGCTTTGGGGTTGTCGGGCGAGGACGCGCTGAAGATCGTCCGCGCCGCACTCGCCCACTGAGCGGAACTCACGCCCGCGAACGTGGGACTCGCGCAAGCCGCGCGAGTCCGGCGCTGGGAGTGCGCTTCACATCGCGCGGTAGTCCCGCGGCGAAAACCTCGGCCCGAACCGCGGCCGCGAGAAACCACTCGCCTCCAGGTAGCGCACCGCGCGCTGCCGCTGCGGCGCGTAGGGCGCCAGGACCTCCGCCATGCCCTCGTCGTCCAGGGGCTCGCCCACCAGCGCGTACCCGACCACCGCCGGGATGTGGAAGTCGCCGAAGCTGACCGCGTCCGGGTCGCCCCAGGCGCGCTGCGCGACCTCCGACGCGGTCCAGACCCCGATGCCCGGCACCTTCCGCAGCCACGCCCGCCCCTCGGCGCCCCGCAGCTCGACCGCCTTCTCCAGCCGGTGCGCCACCTGCGCCGCGAAGATCAGCGCCTTCCGCCTGCTGTGGTCCACCCCGGCGCGGTGCCACGTCCAGTCCGGAATGGACAACACAGCCGCGGGCGTCGGCGGCACCCGCATCCCCGCCGGGGCCGGGCCGGGCGCAGGCTCGCCGAACCACCGGCACAGCTCCCGCCACGACCGGCGCGCCTCGAACCCGGTGACCTTCTGCTCCAGCACCGCGGGCACCAGCACGTCCCACACCCGCCCGGTCGAGCCGAGCCGCAGCCCGGGCATGCGGCGCCGCACCTCGGCGATGCGGTCGTGGTGCGAGACGAACCCGCTGTCGTCGTCCTCGGCGCCGACCAGCGCGGGCACGCCGTCGAGCAGCCGGTCCGCCCCCGGGCCCCACGCGGCGGCCTCGATCTCGCCGTCCGGCAACCGCCGCAGCGCCAGCGTTCCCGGGCCGTCGGCGGTGTTGCCGGTCAGCCACGTCCGGCCGTAGTCGTCCGCCCGCAGGCACGGATCGCCCTTGCCCCGGCGCAACGGCCGGAGGACCGCGTCGAGGTCGAGGGGGAACGGCGGGCGGTAACGCATCAGGCGTCGCTGGAGAACCGGATCGAACCGTCGGGCAGGGTCACGTCCGGCCACACGCGGGCGCCGTCGAGCAGCTCGCACCCGGCGCCGACGACCGCGCCGTCACCGAGGACGACGCCCTTGAGCACGGCGCCCTTGCCGACGCGCGCGCCCACACCCAGCACGGAGTTCTCCACGACCGCATTCTCCGCCACGGACACCCGGTCGAACAGCACCGACCCACTGATCCGCGCGCCGGACGCGACGTGCGCCCCCGCGCCGACCGTCGAGCCGCCGGTGACGGCCGCGTCCGCCGCGACCTCCGCGCCGTCGAGGACCAGGGCCTCGCCGACCGGGCCGGGCAGCGCCGACGTGGGGGCCAGCCCGCGCACCAGGTCCGCGCTGCCGCGCACGAACGCCTCCGGGGTGCCGACGTCGAGCCAGTAGGAGGCGTCGACGAACCCGTGCAGGTGCGCGCCGCCCTCCAGCAGGCCGGGGAAGGTCTCACGCTCGACCGACACGCGGCGGCCTGCCGGGATCGACTCCAGCACCGGGCGGCGGAACACGTAGCAGCCGGCGTTGATCTGGTCGGTCGGCGGGTTGGGGGTCTTCTCCAGGAAGGCGGTGACACGGCCGTCGGCGTCGGTGGGCACCGAGCCGAAGCGGCTCGGGTCCTCGACGCGCTGCAGGTGGAGCGTCACGTCGGCATTCGTGTCGAGATGGGTCTGGACCAGTGCGCGCAGGTCGGCGCCGGACAGGATGTCGCCGTTGAAGATGACGGCGTGGTCGGCGCGCAGGTGGTCCGCGACGTTGCGGATGGCGCCGCCGGTGTCCAGCGGCTCGTCCTCGACGACGTACTCGAGGTCCAGCCCCAGCGACGCGCCGTCGCCGAAGTGCTCCTCGAACACCTCGGCGCGATAGGACGTGCCGAGCACCACGTGCCGGATCCCCGCGGCGCGGATGCGGGACAGCAGGTGTGTCAGGAACGGCACGCCCGCCGTGGGCAGCATCGGTTTCGGGGCGGACAGGGTCAACGGCCGCAGGCGGGTTCCCTTACCGCCGACGAGCACCACGGCATCGACATCAAGCTCCGATGTCACCTCGAAAAATCCTTCCCGTTATCACGCTCCGGTGGGCGACAAGCCGCGGGAAACAATGACGGCGACGGCCCGGAGGGCCTACCCTAGACAGCACACGGAGGGCCCCGTTCGGAGAGGGCCCACGTCGAGTCGGGAGGCCTAGGGGATGGACCCCCGCGATCGAGCGGATGCTCTGCTGGCCAGGGCACAGTCCCGTGGCGCGTTCGTCGTGACGCCGGACGCCGCGACCTCGCCGATGGACGCTTCGACCACCCAGCAGATCCCGCGGAACGTCGTGAACGAGATCGACAACGACGACCCGGACACGACGGCCGTGGTGCCGTCGTCGGTGATCGAGTCGGTGCAGGGCAGCCTCGCCGCGTCGAAACCGGACACCCACGTGAACATGGCGCCGGTGCAGCCCGAGGAAGAGGTCGACGGCCTGGTGCCGACGACCAAGACACAGACCGGGAACTCCGATTTCGCGCGGCGGCTGGAAGGCCTGTGACTACTTGCCGCGCGTCTCGAACTTCAGGCGCAGCTTGAGACCGAGCTTCACCGCGGCGAGCACCGGCTTCCAGGCCGGGCCGCGGTGGCGGTCGGCGAGGTAGCGGTAAGCGCTGTCGTGGTGGGCGGCCAGCATCTTCTTCGGCGCGCGGGACGTGGCCTTGCCGCCGATGTGGGTGACCGTCGCCGAGGGCACGTACACGTTGTGCCAGCCGGCGCGGCCGATGCGGTCGCCGAGGTCGACGTCCTCGAAGTACATGAAGTAGCGGGTGTCGAAGCCGCCGACCGAGTCCCACGCTTCGCGGCGGATGAGCTGGCACGAGCCGGACAGCCAGCCGGAAGTGCGTTCGCTGGGGGCGGCGTGTTCCTGGCGGTAGGCGCGGGTCCACGGATTGGCGGGCCAGATCTTGCCGAAGACGGCGTGGCCGACGCCGCGGCCGAGCGAGGGCAGCAGGCGCGCGGAGGGGTAGACGGTGCCGTCGGGGTCGCGGATGAGCGGGCCGAAGGCGCCGCCGCGGGGCCAGCGCTGCGCGGCCTCGACGAGCGTGTCCAGCGAGCCGGGTTCCCACTCGAGGTCCGGGTTGGCGATGACGATCCAGCCGTAGCGGTCGTCGAGGGTGGCCACGCCGCGGTTGGCGCCGCCGCCGTAGCCGAGGTTCTCGCCGATGCGCAGGACGTGGGTGTTCGTGCGCGTCTCGGCCCGGTCGAGGGCGTCGTCGGTCGAGTCGTTGTCGGCGACGACCACGTGGACGTCGCGGGTGCTCGCCTTTTCGAGGCTGTCGAGGAAGCGGTCGAGGTCCTCACCGGGGAAGTACGTCACGACAACCACGGCGACCCCGTCGCCGTAACGGCTCGGCTCGGTCACGCGGGCCATTGTGCCCCCACTACGCACCGCGACGGGGCAGGCACCCCTCGGTCGCCTGCCGCGGCAGTCCGCTACCGCACGGAGTCGTCCGTGTACTGCTCGTCCAAGATGGCTTGGTGCCGGTTCACGCCTTCATCGACGAATCCGCCCGGGCGCAGACCTACCTCATCTGTGTCGCGATCGTGGATCCCGCGCAGCTCTCGCCTGCCCGCAAGCAGCTCACGACGCTGCTCCTGCCGGGTCAGCGCGAGTTGCACTTCAAGACCGAGAAGCCGCCGCGCCGACGGCTGCTCGCGGACCGGATCGCGGGCCTGCCCGTCACGACCTACATCTACGCGACCGGCAGGACACCAAAGACCGAGGAGCAGGACCGGCAACGCTGCCTCGAGCGGGCCGTGCGGGACCTCATGGACCTCAACGCGCACCGGCTGGTGTTCGACAGCCGCGACCTCCGGGACAGGCACGACCGGACGACGATCTACCGGGCCCTCGGCCGCCGCCCCGCCGACACGAACATCACCTACGAACACCTGAACTCGGCCGGCACTCCCCTGCTGTGGATCCCGGATGCCGTGGCCTGGTGCTACGGCGCGGGCGGCGACTGGCGGCGCCGGATCATGCCGGTGGTGACGAAGGTGACCGAGGTCTAGACAGCGCAAAGCCCGTGAGACGACCGTCCGGACGCGTCACGGGCTCACTTCTCGGCCCTACGGGGGCCTCGCGTCAGTGACTATACCCCATCCGGCCGAACAGCGTCCAACGGCTACTGCTCCCGCTGGTGCAGGTGCCACGCCTTGGCATACGCCTCGCGGTGTTTGTCGGCGCTGGTGGACCACGAGAACTCCTTCGCGCGCCTCTGGGCGGCCGAGGCGAGGGACGCCCGGCGCGCGGGGTCGTCCAGCAGCTCGCCCAGTGCCACCGCCACGTCGCCGGGGCCCACGCCGCAGTACGCGACCGCGTCGCCGCCCACCTCGGGTAGCGACAGGCGCCGGGTGGTGAGCACGCAGGCCCCACAGGCCATCGCCTCCAGGACCGGCAGTCCGAACCCCTCGCCGAGGCTCGGGTAGGCCACCAGCTCCGCCCCGCCGAGGAAACCCGCCAGCGAGTCGAACGGCAGGTACCCGGCCCGGATCACCCGTAAGCGCAACGGGGCCGCCGCGAGCGCCTTCTCCACCTGCGTGTCCCAGCCCGGCTGACCGGCCAGCACGAGCGCGGGCGGGTCGGGCCGGTTCTCCACCGCTTTCACGAAACCCCGGATCAACGCGGGCACGTTCTTCCGCGGCTCCAGCGCCCCCAGGAACGCCACGTACGGCATCCGCTCCAGGCCGATCGCCGCCCGCGCGGCCCGCACCTCGTCCGGCGTCGGCGGGTGGAAGCGCTCCACATCGACGCCGTGCTCGATGATCTCCGGCTGCCGCCGCGGACGGGCCACCCGCGCCAGCTCCGACGCGGTCGCCTTCGACGGCACCACGCACAGCGTCGCCCGCTGCAGCGCCGTCCGCGTCCACCCGCGGAAGAACCGCGCCTTCACCGACGAGTGCAGCATGGCGTCGGTGAAGAACGTCGCGTCGTGCAACGTCACCACCGACGCCGACGGCCCCGCCAGCGGCATCGTGTAGTGCGGCGAGTGCACCACGTCCACCCCGAGCCGACGCGCCAGCGACGGCAGCGTCGTCTGCTCCCAGATCAGCCGCGCGGTGCGCGTCGCGGTGGACTGGACCGCCGGGACGACCCGCGAGCGCGGCGCGAGCCGGTCGAAGAGCCGGAAGTCACGCGGCTGGCAGACCACGGTGATCGGCGCGCCGCCCTCGTCCAGCGCCGCGACCAGCGAGTCCACGTAGCGCCCGACCCCGCCGCGATCCGCCGGCACGGCCGTGGCATCGATCAGGACGCTGGGTTCGCCTCTTCCCACTCGTGCAGGGTACGGCTGATCGGGATCGCGGTGGTCAGGAACTCACGAAGTGGCGCGGTCGTGAACCGCCCACACGGCCCGGGCCGCGGTCGCCCAGGAGAAGGACGCAGCCCGCGCCCGTCCACGAGCGACCAGGTCAGCGGCGAGTTCCGGACTGGACAGCACCTCGCGCAACGCCGCCGCCAGCCCCGCCGCGTCCCCGCGCGGGAACGCCATCCCCGCTCCCCCGGCGACCTCGACCAGCGCTGGCGCGTCCGAGTGCACCACCGGCACCCCGGCGGCCATCGCCTCCAGCAGCGGCAGCCCGAACCCCTCCGCGACGCTCGGCGCCGCCAGCACGGACGCGCGCCGCAGCACCGCGGCGAGCGAAACGTCGTTCAACCGTCCCAGAACCCGCACGTCCGCCCGGTTCCCGGCCATCGCGACCGGGTCCAGACCACCCCAGCCCGGCTGTCCCGCGAGCAGCAGCGGCACACCGAGCCGCGCCACCGCCTCGACCAGGACGTCGATCCCCTTGCGCGGCTCGATGGTCCCGATCGCCAGCACGTATTGCTCCGGCACGTCCACTTCGGGCAGGTCGTCGCGGGTGAACACGGCCGCCGCGCCGTGCCCGGCCACGGTCACCGGCACCTCGACCGGCACCCGCGCGCGCAGGTCGTCCGCCACCGCCCGCGTCGGCACGACGAGCCCCGAAGCACGCCGGGCTGCCCGCGCGATCACCGCGCGGTGCCAGCGCACCCCGCGCGGCGTCAGCGTTTCCGGGTGCGTCCACGGCACGGTGTCGTGCACGGTCACCGACAACGTCCGGCCGCGCGGCACCCGCGCCGGGGCCAGCGGGGTCGGCGCGTGCACGGCGTCCCCACCCGGCCAGTACGGCAACCCGGCCTGCCACGCCGCGACCAGCGCCCGCGGCGGCAACGGCAGCATCCGCGCGCCCGGCAACCCCGCCGCGTGCCGCGCGGTGACGGCTGACACCGTCCACCCTGGCGGCGCGGTCTCGGTCAGCGCGCGCAGCAGCTCCGCGGTGTAGCGGCCCGTCCCGCCGGGCACGGGCGCGAGCAACTGCTCGGCGATGACCACGAGTTCCGGCACGGCCCGTATTCTCCCGGTGTGCCGATCCGCAGCACCGTCGTGGTGGTCACCTGGCGCGGTGCCGCGCACATCACCGCCTGCCTGGACGCCCTCGCCGCCCAGACGCGCCCGCACCGGCTGCTGGTGATCGACAACGCCTCCGACGACGGCACCGCCCGCCTGCTCGCCACGCACCCGTCCGCGCCGGAGGTCGTCCGGCTGCCCCACAACGTCGGCTACGCGGGCGCCACGGCACACGCCTTGTCCGAAGTGGACACCGAGTTCACGGTGTGGCTCAACGACGACGCCGCCCCCGCCCCCGAGTGGCTCGCCGAGCTGGAGGACCACGTCGGCGACGCCGCGGCCGCCGGATCGCGCCTGGAATACGCCGACGGCCAGGTCCAGTCCCTCGGCGTGAACCTCACCGCGCACGGCCACGGCTACGACACCACGGAGACCCCGGCCTTCGGCTTCTGCGGCGGCGCCGCGCTGATCCGCACCCGCGTCCTCCGCGAAGTGGGCGGGGTGCCGGCGAGCTTCTTCTGCTACTACGAGGACACCGACACCGCGTGGCGGCTGCGGCTGGCCGGGCACGACATCGTGACGGTCCCCACGGCCCGTGTCACACACCGGCACGGCGCCAGCACGAACCCGGGATCCGACAGCTTCCACCGGTGGAACGAACGCAACCGGCTGCTCACCCTCCTGCGCTGCGCCCCGGCCGCGATCGCCGCGCGCGAGCTCGCCCGGTTCGCCGCGATCACCGCCCTGCTGCCGCTGAAGCGCGACGTGCCGGAAGCGCCCAATTTCCGCCTGGGCCTGCGGTGCCGTGTGCTCGGCGAAGTGGCCCTCCGGCTGCCCGGCGCACTGGCCGCGCGGAAGTCGATCACGCGCCGCTCGACGGTCGGCCGAGGCGCGGTCTGGGCGGCCTGGACCTCCCGATAGTCTCTGCGGACATACGGCGAGTACGGAGGTCGGGCGTTGGTCCAGGGGGACACACCACTGCCGCTGGTCTCGGTGATCTTGGTGAACTACCGGGGCGCGGAGCACACGATCGCCTGCCTGCGCGCCCTGCGCGAGGACCTCGACTACCCGGAGCTCGAGGTGCTGGTCGTCGACAACGCCTCGGGCGGTGACGACGTCGCGCGCATCAAGGCCGCGGCCGGCGACGCCCGGGTGATCGAGTCCGGCACCAACACCGGCTTCGCGGGCGGCTGCAACCTCGGCGCCCGGCACGCCCGCGGCAGCGTGCTCGCGTTCCTGAACAACGACGCCCGCCCGGACGCGGCGTGGGCGAAGGCGGCGGTCGACGTGCTGCGCGCCGAGCCGACGGTCGCCGCCGTGGCGAGCAAGGTCCTGGACTGGGACGGCACCGGTGTGGATTTCGTGGACGCCGGTCTGACCTGGTTCGGCATGGGCTACAAGCGGCATGCGGGCGGCCCGCTGGCCGACGTCGCCCCGGGCGAGCACGACGTCGCCAAGGACGTGTTGTTCGCCACCGGCTCGGCGATGTTCGTGCGCGCCGAGGTCTTCCAGGCGCTCGGCGGGTTCGACGAGCGCTTCTTCATGTTCTACGAGGACGTCGACCTGGGCTGGCGGCTCAACCTGCGTGGCTGGCGCGTGCGGTACGTGCCGGAGTCGGTGGCCTACCACCGCCACCACGGCACGATGTCCGAAGTGGACGCCCCGGACACCGGCCGGGAGACGTTCCTGTTGGAGCGCAACGCTCTCGCCGCCCTCTACAAGAACCTCTCCGACGAGACGCTGGCGAAGGTGCTGCCCGCCGCGCTGGCGCTGGCCGTGCGCCGCGCCACCGCCCGCGGCGAGCTGGACCCCACACAGCTGGACCTCGCCAAGGCCGGCCCGGTCGAGACCGCGCCAGTGGCGATCCCGCGCACCACGCTCGCCGGGGTGCTGGCCATCGACCAGTTCGTGGAGCTGCTGCCGTCGCTGGCCGAGTCACGCGCCGCCGAGCAGGCCGCGCGCGTGCGCACCGACGCCGACCTGATCCCGTTGATGCGCAAGGCGATGGAGCCGGCCTATCCCCTGCCGCGTTACCTGGACGCGCACGACATCCTGGCCGACGTCTTCGGCATCGAGGCCGTGTTCGGGCAGCGCCGCAAGGTCCTGGTGATCACCGGCGACGCGATCACCGACCGCATGGCGGGCCCGGCGATCCGGGCGTGGAACATCGCCACCGTGCTGTCCGCCGAGCACGACGTACGCCTGGTCACGGTCAACCCGCTGGCCGCGCCGCCGCCCGCGCCGTTCCCGGTGAGCGCGGCGAAGAAACGGGATCTGACCGAGCCGGTCGAGTGGGCGGACATCGTGATCCTGCAGGGCCACGTGCTGGAGATGGCGCCCGCGCTGAAGGCGCAGGACTCCAGCAAGATCGTGGTCTGCGACCTGTACGACCCGATGCACCTGGAACTGCTGGAGCAGGGCAAGAGCGCGCCGGACGACCGTCGTGCCGCCGATCTGGCCGGGGTGACGCGGGTGCTGGACGCGCAGCTGCTGCGCGGTGACTTCTTCCTGTGCGCGTCGGAGCGGCAGCGCCTGTTCTGGCTGGGGCACCTGGCCGCGCTGGGCCGCCTGTCGCCGCGGCTGTACGACGCGGACCCGACCACGCAGTCGCTGCTGTCGGTCGTCCCGTTCGGCCTGTCGCCGGAGCCGCCGGTGCGGACCGGCCCCGGCCTGCGGGCGACGCTGGACATCGACGGCGCCGACCGGGTCGTGCTGTGGGCGGGTGGCGTCTACAGCTGGTTCGACCCGCTGACGCTGGTGCACGCCATCGACCGGCTGCGGCAGCGGCGGCCGGACGTGAAGCTGGTGTTCCTCGGCATGAAGCACCCGAACCCCGAGGTCGCCGAGATGGACATCGGCGCGCGCACGATCCACCTCGCCGACCGGCTCGGGCTGACCGACAAGCACGTCTACTTCAACGAGCAGTGGGTGCCCTTCGGTGAGCGGCAGAACTGGCTGCTCGACGCGAACTGCGGCGTGACGACGCACTACGAGCACGTCGAGACCACGTTCGCGTTCCGCACCCGCGTGCTGGACTACCTGTGGGCGGGGCTGCCGATCGTGACCACGGACGGCGACGCGTTCGCCGACCTGGTCCGCGACGAGAAGCTCGGTGTCGTGGTGCCCGCCGAGGACGTGGACGCGCTGGCCGACGCACTGGAGCGGGTGCTGTACGACGAGGATTTCGCCGCGGAGTGCCGGGCGCGCATCGAGGTCGTGGCGCAGCGGTTCGCGTGGCCGACCGCGCTGGCGCCGCTGGTGGAGTTCTGCCGCGACCCGCGCCCGGCGGCCGACCGGCTGATCGGCGCGGCTCCGCTGACCGCGGAGGTGCCGCCGCGTGGCGCGGAGGCGGTGCGCCGGGATCTGGCCCTGGTGAAGGAGTACCTCGCCGACGGCGGCCCGAAGGAGCTGGCGCGCCGGGTCGCGGGCCGGGTGCGGAAGGTAGCCCGCCGTCGTGGCTGAGCGAGCGCTCCGGGTCCTGCTGGACGGCACGCCGTTGCTGGGTGACCGGACCGGCGTCGGGCGCTACACCGCGTCCCTGGCCGAAGAGCTCGCCTCCATGTCCGATGTGGACATGCGCGCGGTGGCGTTCACCTTGCGCGGCTGGCGGCGGTTGCGTTACGCGCTGCCGCACGGCGCGCGGGCGCGGGGCATGCCGGTCGCCGCGCGGATGCTGCGCAAGGCGTGGCTGCGGTCGACGTTCCCGCCGATCGAGCTGTTCGCCGGCCGCGCCGACGTGGTGCACGGGACGAACTTCGTGCTTCCCGGCTCGGTGCGGGCCGCGGGTGTCCTGACCATTCATGATCTGGCGTTCCTGGACGCGCCCGGCGAGTTGCCGCCCAGCGACCGCGAACTGCCGGAGCTGGTGCGCCGCGGCGCCGCCCGCGCCGACGTGATCTGCACGCCGACGGCCGCGGTGGCGGACGCGGTGGCGACCCGGCTCGACGTGGACCGCGGCAAGGTCGTGGTGACGCCGCTCGGTGTGGACGCGGCGTGGTTCACCGGCCGCCCGCCGGACGAGCCGATGCGGGAACGCCTCGGGTTGCCGGAGCGGTACCTGTTGTTCGTCGGCGCGGCCGGCCCGCGCAAGGGCATGGACTGGCTGCTGAAGGCCCACGCCGCGGCCGAAGACCTGCCGCCGCTGGTGTTTTCCGGGCCGGGTCCCGCGCCGGGCACGCCCCGCAGCCGCCGCCTCGGCTACCTGTCCGAACGGGACCTGCACAACGTGATGGCCGGGGCGGCCGCGCTGGTGCTCCCGTCCCGGGACGAGGGTTTCGGCCTGCCCGTGCTGGAGGCGCTGGCCTCGGATGTGCCCGTGGTGTGCTCGGACATCCCCGCGCTGAGGGAGATCTCCGGCGGCTTCGCGCGGCTCGCACCGTACGGCGAGGTGGACGCCCTGATCACCGCGCTGCGCGAGGCCGTGGCGGAGTCGCCGCTGGCGTCGAGGTCCGTGGAGCGCCGTGCCCACGCCGCGAGTTTCACGTGGCGCCGCACAGCGGAGACAACGCTGGCGGCCTACCGCCAAGCCACCGAGCGTTAGCGCAAACCCCACGCCCCGAACACACCCCGAGCTGGGTGGTCATCCCGTCGCCTGACACGCAACGATCACCTTGAGCCAGGGCCGCAACCCAGCCCGCCACCCGCAGGCCGAACATGCCAACCTTGCGGCCCTGGCTCAAGGTG
>NZ_JBHZEN010000075.1:0-7665 GCF_050958625.1 Amycolatopsis sp. 3B14 | reverse complement strand
CGACGTGCCCCGGCTGCTGGGGCTGTACCGCTCGGGCGACCTGAAACTGGACGAGCTGATCACCCGGCGCTACACGCTCGACCAGGTCAACGACGGCTACCAGGACATGCTGGACGGCAAGAACATCCGCGGCGTCATCGTGCACGAGCACTGAGTCCACGAGCACTGGCGCGACACACCTCCCCACCCCCACCCGATGGCGGCTCCGCAACGAAGCGGGAGATCGACATGCGCACACCCATCCCACGTTTCCTCGCCGCCTTCGCGGCGCTGCTCCTCCTCGCCGCCTGTGGCGGCGGGGGCCAGGCCGGTCAGGGCGGCGCGGCCGCCGGGCCCCCGCAACGCGGCGGGAGCATCACCGTGCTGGAGCTGAACTCCTTCGCCGGCGCCTGGCCCAGCGGACTGGACCCGGCGACGAACACGACCGGCGGCGCGAACCTGTCCCAGATGAGCGCGATCTTCGGCGGCCTGTTCGCGTTGACCGCCGACGAGGACGGCGGCAACGCTCGCGTCGTCCCGGAACTGGCCAGCGGCTACGAGCTGGCCGACGGCGACCGCACCATCCGCATCACCATCCGCGACGGCGTGAAGTTCAGCGACGGCACGCCCTTCGACGCCGAGGCGGTCGCCTTCAACTTCCGCCGCAACATCACTTCGACCTGCACCTGCGCCCCGCGCTGGCCGCTGGCCGAGCAGAACGGCATCAGCGTGGAGGGCAATTCCGTCGTGCTGCGGTTCACCCGCCCGTACGGCGCGGTGATCAACTCGATGGTGGTGTCCAACGTGAACTGGATCGCCTCGCCCACCGCGCTGCAGCAGATGGGCCCGGAGCAGTTCAAGATCACCCCGGTCGGCGCGGGCCCGTTCAAGGTGGTGTCCAACCAGCTGTCCTCGGAGCTGAAGCTGACCCGCAACGAGAACTACTTCAAGCCCGGACTGCCCTACCTGGACAACCTGACGTTCAAGTCGGTCGGCGGCGACCAGCCCGCCTACCAGGCGATCCTGGCCGGGCAGGCGCAGGCCTACGAGGGCATGAACACCACCCCGCTGATCGAGCAGGCGCAGGCGAACAAGCAGCTGACCGTCACCATCCAGCCGCCCACGTCGCCGTACCTGATCCAGCTCAACACGAAGACCGCGCCGTTCGACAACCAGAAGGCGCGCGAGGCGGTCTACTACGCGACCAATGTGGACGCGATCCGCAAGGGACTGTTCAAGGACTGGTACCCGGCCGCGCAGACCTTCACCGGCCCGGGCGGGCTGTTCCACCACGACACCATCGACGGGTATCGCACCTACGACCCGGACAAGGCCCGCGCCCTGGTCGCCGAGCTGGGCGGGCTCACCGTCGACCTCGGCACGCTCAAGAGCTACGTCGCCGAGCAGGTGATGACCGCGCTGCAGAGCCAGTGGGAGGCCGTGGGCATCAAGACCACCATCCACTCCGACCAGCTCAACGCCCTGATCGGCAACTTCAACTCGAACAAGTGGCAGGCCATGCTGCAGACCGCCGGGGCGTGGGACCCCGCGGCCGGGGTCGGCGTCGGGTTCCGCTTCGCCGCCACCTCGCCGTTCAGCGGCGTCAGCGACCCGGCCCTGGACGACCTGCTCAACCAGGCCGCGGCCACCGTCGACCCGGCCACGCGGGAGACGCTGTACCTGCAGGCGGGCAAGCGGATCAGCGACAACGCCTACGCGCCCTACATCCTGGCTTTCGCCCCGGCCAACGTCACCGCGGCCGGCGTGCACGGGCCCGGGCTGACCACGAAGATCCCGCCGGTCCTGGTCAACACCGGGGTGCTGTGGGACCAGGTCTGGACGAGCCGGTGACGGCGATCGGCGCGCCGCGGCGGATGCCGGGGCCACTGGCCTCACCGGCGCTGCGGCTGGTGGCCCGGCGGCTGCTCACCGCGGTCCCCATCGTGCTCGGCGTCAGCGTCCTCACCTTCGCGGTGCTGAGCCTGATCCCGGGCGACACGGCGCAGCTGCTGCTGGGCCCGGAGGCCACGCCCGAGCAGATCGCCGCGCTCAACCAGCAGATGGGGCTGGACCGGCCCGCGGTGGTGCGCTACCTGGACTGGCTCGGCGGCGCGGTCACCGGCGACCTCGGGAACTCGCTGGTCAGCGGGCAGCCGGTGACCGACGAGCTCGGTTCCCGGCTGGCGGTCAGCGGCGAGCTGGTGGGGCTGGCGTTCGTGCTGTCACTGGGGCTGGCGATCCCGGTCGCCCTGATCGCGGCGCGCCGCCCCAACCGGCTCACCGACCGGGTCAGCATGCTGGTCAGCATCACCGGCCTGTCCCTGGCGAACTACGTGCTCGCGCTGCTGCTCGTGCTGGTGTTCGCGGTGCAGCTGGCGGTGTTCCCCGCCATCGGGTTCGTGCCGCTGGAGCAGGGGCTGGGCGCGAACCTGCACTCGCTGTTCCTGCCCGCGCTGGCGATCGCGTTCCCGCTGTTCTGCTTCTACACCCGGTTCCTGCGCGGCGACCTGGTGGACCAGCTGCACGGCGAGGACTACATCACCACGGCGCGGGCGAAGGGGATCGGGCCGTGGCAGGTGCTGCTGCGGCACGCCTTCCGCAACTCGGCGTTCGGGCTGATCACCGTGGTCGGGCTCAACCTGGGCACGATGATCGGCGCGACCGTGATCATCGAGCAGATCTTCGCCCTGCCCGGCATCGGGCAGATGCTGCTGTCGGCCATCAACAGCCGCGACTTCGTCGTGGTCCAGGCCTGCGTGGTGGTCTTCGCCGTGGTCGCGGTGGCCGCCAACCTGCTGACCGACCTGCTCTACGCCGTACTCGACCCGAGGATCCGCTATGGCGACGGTTGATCTGCCCACGGCGCTGCCCGCGGCGCGCCCGTCACGCGTGCGGGGCTGGCTGCGGCACGTCGAACTGGGCGTCCCGCTGGCCCTGCTGGCGCTGGTGTTCGGCGCGTGCTTCCTCTGGCCACTGGTCGCTTCCGTGCCCGAGCCGATCGGCGGGGACGTGCTGGAGTCGAACCTGCCCGCGTTCTCGCCGGGGCACCTGCTGGGCACCGACCCCAACGGCAACGACGTGTGGTCCCGGCTCCTGCACGGCGGGCAGTCGTCGCTGATCGTCGGTGTCGCGGTCAACGTGCTGGGCCTGCTGGCAGGCGGCACGCTCGGCGCGGTGAGCGCTTACCTGGGCGGCGCGGTGGACGCGGTGATCATGCGCGTGCTGGACGTGCTGATCGCGTTCCCGTCGCTGGTGCTGACCCTGGCGGTGGCGCAGAGCCTCGGGCCGAGCCAGGTGAACACCATCCTGGCGCTGGCGTTCTTCTCGGTGCCGGCGTTCGCGCGGATCTCCCGTGCGGCGACGCTGCGGTTGCGGGAGCAGCCGTTCATGGTCGCCGCGCACCTGTCCGGCACCCGGGTGTGGCGGATGCTGTTCCGGCACCTCGCGCCGAACATCGCGCCGCAGCTGGTGACGTTCTCGATGCTCGGCATGGGCATCGTCATCGTGATCGAAGGCGCGCTGAGCTTCCTCGGCCTCGGCATCCCGCCGCCCGCACCGAGCTGGGGCAACATGATCTCCCAGGGACAGGCGAGTCTGTCGGCGACGCCGATGCTCGTGGTCTGGCCGTCCCTGGCGCTCTTTGTGACCGTCCTGGCATTCAACCTGCTGGGCGAGACGCTACGGGGACGCTGGAGCGGCCGATGAGCATCGACGAACTGACCACGCCGGCGTCCGTGCGGACCGGGACGCTGCTGGAGGTCGAGGACCTGCACGTGACGTTCGCGGCCCGGGGACGCACGGTGCGGGCGGTCAACGGGTTGTCCTACCGGCTGGAGGCGGGCCGGACGCTGGCGATCATCGGCGAGTCCGGGTCGGGCAAGTCGGTCAGCTCGCGGGCCCTGATGGGCCTGCTGCCGCCCACGGCGCGGATCACCGGATCGGCGCGCTACCGCGGCGTCGAGCTGCTCGGCCTGCCGGAGCGGCGGATGCGGCGGCACCGGGGCGCGGACCTGGCGATGGTGTTCCAGGACCCGGCGCGGTCGCTGAACCCGACGATGCGGATCGGCGTGCAGATCACCGAGGCGGTGCGCGCGCACGGCGACCACGACCGGCGCGCGGCGCGGGACCGCGCGATGGACCTGCTGAAACTGGTGCGGTTGCCTGCCCCGGAGCGGCGGTTCCACGAGTACCCGCACCAGCTCTCCGGCGGCATGCGGCAGCGGGTGATGATCGCGATCGCGCTGGCGGCGGACCCGAAGCTGCTGATCGCCGACGAGGCCACCACGGCGCTGGACGTGACCACGCAGGCGCAGATCATGGAGCTGCTGCTGGAACTGCAGGAGCGGCTCGGCACGGCGATCATCCTGATCAGCCACGACCTCGGGCTCGCGGCGACCTACGCACACGACGTGATCGTGATGTACGCGGGTCGGGCGGTGGAGTACGCGGCGGCGCCGGCGCTGTTCTCGCGCGTGCGGATGCCGTACACGAAGGCGTTGCTGGGTGCGATCCCGCGGGTGGAGCGACCGCCGCACGCCGAGCTGCCGGTCACGCCCGGCCAGCCGCCGGACCTGACGAACCTGCCACCCGGGTGCCCGTTCGCGCCCCGCTGCGACCGCGCCGCGTCCGATTGCGTGGCCGAGGCGCCCCCGCTGACCGAACACGAGCCGGGACACGCGTGGGCGTGCTGGCACCCCTGCGAGGAGGACGCATGACACCGGTGACGGGGTGCACGGTGCGCGGGCGCGCCCGGTCCACTCTGGACGGAGCGGACCGATGACCACTGTCGAGGAGCCGCTGCTGGAGGCACGCAACCTGGTCCAGGAGTTCACCGTCCGGGGCCGGGGCGGCACGCGGGGCGGGGTGGTGCACGCGTTGTCCGACGTGTCGTTCGACATCCGCCCGCGCGAGACGCTCGGCGTGGTGGGGGAGACCGGCTCGGGCAAGTCGACCCTGGCCCGCTCGATCCTGCAGGCCCCGCGGCCCAAGGCGGGCTCGGTGCGGTTGCGCGGGGTGGACCTCGCGACCGTGACGGGCCGCCGGCTCGCGGACGCCCGCCGGCACGTGCAGATGGTGTTCCAGGACCCGTTCGGCTCCCTCAACCCGCGGTGGCGCGTCACCGACATCGTCGAGGAGCCGATGGTCGGCTACCGCACCGCGCCCGCCGCCGAGCGGCGCCGCCGGGCGCGGGACCTGCTGGACCTCGTCGGCCTGAACCCGGACACGTTCGGGCGGCGGCGTCCGCACGAGTTGTCCGGCGGGCAGTGCCAGCGGGTCGCGATCGCCCGCGCGCTGGCGCTCGACCCGGCGCTGATCGTGTGCGACGAGGCTGTGTCCTCTTTGGACGTGCTGATCCAGGCGCAGGTGCTGAACCTGTTCGAGCGGCTGCGGTCGGAGCTGGGACTGTCCTACCTGTTCATCTCGCACGACCTGGCGCTGGTCAAGCAGGTCAGCGACCGGGTCGGGGTGATGCACCTCGGGCAGCTGTGCGAGATCGGCCCGGCGGAGGAGATCTACCGCGCGCCCCGGCACCCGTACACGGTCGCGCTGCTGGAGTCCATCCCGCACGTGGACGCCGACGCGGCCGCGAACCGCCGTCCGGTCACCATCCGCGGCGAGCCGCCGTCGCCGATCTCACCGCCCAGCGGCTGCCGGTTCCGCACCCGCTGCCCGCGGGCGCGGGACAGGTGCGCGGTGGAAACGCCGCTGCTGCGCGAGCTCGCGCCCGGCCACCAGGCCGCCTGTCACTTCCCGGAGGAGGACGTCTGATGGAGATCTCGCTCGAGGGCAAAGTGGCGCTGGTGACCGGCGCCGGGCCGAACATCGGCAGCGGCATCGCGCTCGCGCTGGCCCGCTACGGCGCCAAGGTGGCCTGCAACGACCTGGACCCGGCGGCGGCGAAGGCCGCGGCCGACCGGATCGAGCGCAACGGCGGCACGGCGATGGCCGTCCCCGGCGACGTGACCGACCCCGAGCAGGTCCGCGAGTACCTCGCGACCGTCGTGGACGCCTGGGGGCACGTCGACATCCTGGTCAACAACGCGGCGCTGCTCGGCGGGCGCGGGGTGCTGGACGAGAGCCCGGCCTTCTTCCAGCGCGCGGTCAACGTGGCCGCGATGGGCAACTTCCTCAACACCCAGCTGGTCGGCAGGCACATGGCGGAGCGGGGGATCCGCGGCTCGATCGTGGCGATCTCGTCGTCCAACGGGTGGTCCGGCAGCGCCGGGGTGATCGCGTACGCGTTCCACAAGGGCGGGGTCAACAACTTCGTCCGGGCGGCGGCGATGGACCTCGCGCCGTACGGGATCCGGGTCAACAGTTTCACCCCGACCGCGCCGACCCCGGACAATCCGGCGCTGATCGCGGAGCAGGGGCCGGGCGGCGTGCTGGACAGGCCGCGCCGGGCCGGGATCGGCGGCGCGGACGGCGACGAGGAGTGGCGCCGCCCGTCGCGGTGGGCGGGGGAGCGGGTGCCGCTGGTGCCGATGGGCACGACCGGCACCCCGACCGACATCGGGCACGCGGTGGCGTGGCTGTGCTCGGACTACGCGCGCCTGATCACCGGCTGCGACCTGGTCGTCGACGGCGGCGCGAGGGCGAAGAATTTCGCCTACCACCCGGCGCCGGCGAGCGAGCTGGCCGGACCGGCGCCGCTGATCCCGCTCGACGTGACGGGCGAATTGGACCGGGAGGCGTGACCGGCCCCGCTATCCTCACCCGATGCGGGTGCGGCACGGGGTGCGGGCGGTCATGCTGGACGACGACGACCGGATCCTGTTGTGCCGCATGAGGATCGCCCCGCCGGGCACGGCCGTGTGGATCACGCCGGGCGGTGGCGTCGAGGACGGCGAGTCCCCGCTGGAAGCGCTGCGCAGGGAGCTGCTCGAAGAGACCGGCTTCGTGCTCGACGGCGGCCTGCCGCCGCACGTGTGGCGTCGCGAAGCGCCCGCGCCGCCGGAGCTCACCAGCCACGACGCGGTCGCCGACGACTTCTACCTCGTCCGCACGACGGCTTTCACGCCGCGCGGGACGTTCTCCGACGAGGCACTGGCTGCCGAGAACATCACCGGCTTCCGCTGGTGGGCGCTCGGCGAGATCGCCGGCTACCGCGGTCCGGACCTGTTCGCGCCCCGTGACCTCGCGACGCCGTTGCGGACGCTGATCGAGACCGGTGTGCCCGCGAAGCCGGTGCGGGTCGGTGGAAGCGCAAGATAGGAGAAGCGCGCGGCGGTGAAACGGTCATAGGGTACGGGGATGACGAATCAGATGATCTTCGTGAACCTGCCCGTCGCCGACCTGGACCGGGCCAAGAAGTTCTGGTCCGACCTGGGGTACGAGTTCAACGCGCAGTTCACCGACGAGAACGCGGCCTGCCTGGTGTTCAGCGACACGATCTACGCGATGCTGTTGAGACACGACTTCTTCACGACCTTCACCGACAAGCAGATCATCGACAGCGCCAAGTCCACCGAGGTGCTGCTGGCCCTGTCCGCCGAGAGCCGGGAGGCCGTGGACACCCTGGTGGACAAGGCGGTCGCCGCGGGCGGGCGGGAAACCCGCGACCCGATGGACCAGGGGTTCATGTACCAGCGCGTGTTCGAGGACCCGGACGGTCACAACTGGGAGATCATCTGGATGGACCCGTCCCAGGTCGACGGCTGAGGCCGTATAACGACCTATACGGCG
>NZ_JBHZEN010000074.1:0-66623 GCF_050958625.1 Amycolatopsis sp. 3B14 | reverse complement strand
CCCGACGGGCGATCCTCCGCCTGCTCCAGGCCGAGGGCGACCGCCCCTGCGGCACCTTCGGCCTGCCGGTCGCCGCGTCGACGCTCAGCCACCACTTCCGGGCCCTGCGCAAGGGCGGCCTGATCCGCCAGTACGACGAGGGCAGGCAGCGCATGAACACGCTGCGCACCGCCGAGCTGGAGAAGAGGTTCCCCGGGCTCGTGGACGCGGTGCTCGCCAACGCCGGCTGAGTCAGCCCCGCACCTCCGCGCACGGCGCCACCACCGCGAACAGCAGCGGCTCGCCGGGCGGCGGCACCGGCGCGACGACGATCGTGACGTCGTCCGGTCCCGGGACGATCGGCACGGCGTAGCGGCCGTCTTCCTCCGCCACCAGCGGCACCGGCTGCGGCGGACGGACGGGCGCCGCGCACGCAGCCCGCGCCTCGGCCACCGAAGCACGCCACGACGGCCCGCCCGTGCGCACGCTCGGGGCCGCCCAGTCGCTCAGCACCTGCACGCCGAGGAACACCGCGACCGCCCCGCCGACGACCGTCCGCGGCCGCAGCCGGTCCAGCAACGCCGCCACCGCGACCCACAACAACAGCAGCGGCACGATCGTGTAGCGCGACCCGTTCAGCGAGAACTCCGCGCGCTCCAGGAACCCGCCCGTGCCACGCAACCCGACCGGCACCACCAGGTACGCCACCGAGCACGCCAGACCGACCGCCGCGACCTGTCGCGCCACCCGGTCCGCGCGCCACAGCAGCAAACCCGCCACGAGCGCGGCCACCGCACCGACGACAGCGACCAGCACGAGCCCGGCCCACTGGTACAGCGGCCCCAGCAACCGGTCCCCGGTCAGCGCGCTCAGCAGCACCCGCAGCCCGTAGATCGACGGCAGCTCGCCCAGCACCGTCTCGCTCGCCCGGTACCCGGCCGCGCGGGTCAGGTGCACCCAGCCCTGCACGGCCAGCGCCACCAGCATCACCGCGGGCGTGACGCACGCGAGCAGCCGCCGCGGCGACCGCACGATCCCGACGATCGCGGCCGGCAGCACCAGCGCGGTCAGCGGATCGGACAGCGCCGCGAGCGCCACCACCGCCGCCGAACCCACCTGCCCGGCCACCGACCGCGGAGGCGCCAGCAGCACCCAGAACGCCGCGTACGCCAGGTACCAGTGCAGGTCGTTGACCGCCGCGTTCACCTCGAACCCGGCCTGCGGCAGCAGCGGCACGACCACGGTCACCAGCACCCGCGCCCACGGCGACCGCAGAACCCGTCCACTGTGGAACCACACCAGCAGTGAGATCAACGCGACCACCAGCGCCGCGCCCGCGGCCAGTGCGGCCGCCGCCCACGCGAGCGGCAGCGCCGCGGCCGGCTGCGCGATCAGCTTCGCGATCACCTGCAGGTACCCGGCGTGCGGCGTGACCAGGTTGTGCCACAAGGAATGCCGCATCGCCTGGTTCAGAAAGACGCCGCCGTCCTCTGCCCACACCACGTCGTAGGCCCGCAGCCCGGGGCCCCGCATGAGCTGCAGCCAGGTCGCCGCCAGCACCCAGGCCACGCTCGCCGCGATCGTCGCGGTGCGGGTCCGGTTCACTGCCGTCGCAGGACGCGGTCGGCCAGCGTCGCCGGACGCTCGTCGAGCTGCGCCCGCAGCCGTTCGTTCTGCCTGCGCAGCTCGTCGGCCTCGGCACGCAGGTCCGCGGCCTCCGTCGCGAGCCGGTCGAGCTCACGCCGCTGCGCGGCGATCGTCTCCGCCATCGAGTCCGCGTTCTCCGCGTGCGCCACCGCGTCGAACTGCAGCTGCAGCAAGCGGGTGTAGAGGGCGATGCGGTTGTTCTCCAAGGTGTAGAGGAGCCGCGAGTCGCGGTAGGGCCGCAGCGCGTCGAGCAGCGCCTCGTCCCGGGTCACCACGCCGACGCCGAAGATCGCCGGGATGATCGCGAGCTGCCAGCCGTCGGTCAGTGCGTCCTCGACCGCGGTGAGCACGCCGTTGCGCTCGCCGCCGGCCTCCTGCGCGCACGTGAACGCGCCGAGGCCGACGAACCCGGCGCGGGTCAGCTCGTCGTGCCACACGGTCGGACCCTCCGAACTGGACGGATGCCGGTCCTCGGGGCGCAGCCGGGACGGCAGGTAGTACTGGTCCCGCCGCGAACACGGCCACAGCACGTCGTGCAGCACCGCGACCGCGTCCGGCGCGTTCGCCAGCACCCAGGCCAGCTCTGCGCGCACGGTCGCGTAGTTGTGGTCGCCGTCCAGCACGTAGAGGTCCGCGACCGGCAGGTGCGGCAGCACGTCCGGCGAGCGTTCCTCGATCAGGTGCAGCGAAGGGTTCCCGGCGATCGCCGCGCGCAGCGACTCGGTCGGGGCCGGGTCGACGCAGTACACCGCGCGGGCGCCGAGTTCCGTGTAGATGCCGCTGACCTGGCCGGACTCGACGCCGACCTCGACCACCGTGGAGATCGGCCGGTGCGCGTAGACGACCTCGAAGACCTCCCGGAAGCAGGACAGCGAGTGCAGCAGCAGGGGTGTCTGCCGGGCCGCGCGGGCCTGGGTGTGCGGATCGGTGCGGGTGCCGTAGTCGTTCACTTGCCGCTCCGCAGCTGCCGCACGGCGATGCGCGCCGCCGACGTGGCCAGGCCGACCGGTCCGTGCGTGCGGATCTCCTCCCGCACCCGGCTGCGCATCCGCGTCAGCCGGGGCGCTGACGGCGGGTGGGCGCCGAGCCCGGTCCGGGACTTCGGCAGCACCGCGAAGGCGACCGTCACCTGCCCGGACGTCACCGGCGCGCCGAACCGGGCGGCGACCGGGAACCACACCGCGCCCTCGTCGGCCTCGAACTCGAACAGCGTGCCGCCCAGCCACCGGCACGCGGCGTGGATCAGCCCGGCGAAGTCGGCGGGGTGTTCCCAGCGCTCCACCCGCGGCACGCTCTGACCGGGCACGATCGCCTTGACCTCGACCCAGTCGATCCGCGCCAGCGCGGGCCGCCCCGGCACCGCGAGAGCCACGTCGGTGACGTCGGCGGAGCGGAAGTCCAGGCGCGCGAACGAAAGCCCGTTGTGGTTGATCCGCACCCGGCGGCGCGGGCCGTCGTGCCATTCGCCGTCGCCGGTGCGGAAACTCAACCTGGTCTCGGCCGGATCGTCGGACGGCTCGAACAGGTCCGCGTCCACCTGTCTGTCGGCCAGCGCGCGAGCGCCCGCGGCCAGCCGGGTGTCCGAGGCCGCGAGCAGTGCGGGCCAGAACGCGTCGCGCATCTCCAGATCGGCCAGGTCGGCGGGGGAGAGGTAGGGGATCGCGGGCAGCAGGTCCTCCGGCACGACCCGGGTGATCAGCGCGGACCCGAAGTTGTCCTCGTGCGCCCAGTTGCCGAACACCGCGGCTTCGGCGGCTGTCGGCGCCTTCAGCGCGGACACCAGGATGTTCGCCAGCCGGTGCCGCGCGGTGCCGGTCAGGTCCGGCCAGCCGCCGTCGGCGTAGCGGTACCACTGGGTCTGGAACTCGCGGATGCCGTCCTGGACCGCGCGCCGCTGCGCCAGCTGGGCCTCGCCGTCGGAGGCCGGGCCGAGCACGGGGGAGCCGTCGTCGGCGAAGTCCAGCAGCGAGCCGCAGAAGTCGTTCACCGACTGCTCCAGCACCTCGGGGCTGCGGCTGATGGTCCGGGCGATCTCGGGCGGCTGCCCGCCCTGGCTGAGGTAGCTCTCGATGCGCAGCCCGGCCCGGTACACGCGCACCGACCGGTCGTCGGTGGCGAGGTAGAAGCCGGCCGGGCGGACCTCCGCGCCGGCCACGTCGAGCAGCCGGCCCAGGTAGTACTGGATCGTCCCGCCCCAGCCCAGGTCGACCAGCGCGGGCTCGGGCGCGTCGAGCATCCCGGCCCGGCGCAGCTCGCCCAGCACCCGCTCGCGGATGCGGGTGACCGTGACGGCCAGCCGGTTGCGCAGGTGGGCGGTTTCGGTGAGCACGTCGGTGACCAGGTCGATCTCCCGGTCGTTGTCCAGGACGGTGTCCAGGGCCTCGGCCAGCGGCGGCACGTCACCAGGGCGCAGGTGCAGGGCCTGCATCAGCTGGCGGACGGTGAGCCCGTGGCGCTGCTGGATGAACTGCCGCAGCGAGTCCGGGTCGGCCGGGTCGAGCGCGGCCAGCGAGGTGACGTGCCGGGACAACCAGACCGGCCGCGCCTCGACGTTCCAGCCGCGGGCCTGCGCGGCGTTGTTGATCAGCGCCGAGAGCAGGGTGCCCTCGCGCATCGGGCACCACAGCACCGGGATCCCGGACTGGTGGGCGCGCAGCGCGACCCACTCGGCGAACCCGGTCAGCACGGGGCCGAGCACCGCAGCGCCGTACCGCCAGGCCGTGCGGACCGGGGTCTGGGCCGCCTGGTCCACCCGCTGGAGCGTCTTCGCGCGCAGGCTGGTGATGCCGTAGTCGCCCTGGTCGGTATCGAGGTGCTCGCCGAGCGGGTCCTCCAGGCCGAGCGGCTCGCGCTCCCGCTCCAGCACGGCGAGGAACTCCTCGTCGAGCCGCTCGTAGTAGACGGTCCGGACACCCAGCTCCTGCGGCACCTCGATGTCGGCGACCGCGTTGTCCCCGATGTGCACGACCTGCTCGGGGTGCACGCCGAGGTTGTCCAGGACGATCTCCCACAGCCCGGACGCCTTGTCGAGCCCGTGCTGGTGCGAGCGGAAGACCCGGGCTTCGCGCAGCGCGCCAAGGCCGGGGCGGTCGAGCAGTTCGGTGAGGTGCTCTTCGGTGAAGTAGGTGTCCGACACCAGCACGGTCGGCACGTGGTGCTTCGCGGCCAGTTCGACCAGCTCGGCGATGTCCAGGTCGGGCACCGTGAAGTCGCGCTCGCAGGTCACCTCGGCGCGGACCAGCTCGGGCAGCTCGGCGCCGAAGATCCGCATCGGCATGTGCTGCCAGATGTCGAACAGCGACACCTCGGTGCCCAGCGCCTCCTCGCTCTGGCGCGCCCGCTGTTCCGCGACGATCCGCATGCGCCGGAACGCGGCGGGCGTGACCCAGTCCGGGCACCGGCCGTCCCGCACGAGCCGCGCCCCCAGCACGGCGAACACGTCGGTGGGCCTGGGCGTGCGCCGCCACAGGATGGTGTCGAAGACATCCAGCGACAGCACGGCGCAGGAGCCGTCGGTGATCAGCCGGCGGACCCGGTCGAGCGAAGGCGGCAACGACAAGGCATCTCCCCAGATTTGTGATGTGATTTACAACGATAATCACTCCGATGGGGGAAATACGTTACGCGCGGCGAAGAGGTTGCCCGAACTGATCGGTAACTTACTACTGGTCAGAACCCTGTGGTGGTGGTTACGCTTTACCTGTGACCACGCGTAACAGCAATGCGGCTGACTATGACGTCATCGTGGTCGGATCGGGGTTCGGCGGCAGCGTCGCCGCGCTCCGGCTGACCGAAAAGGGCTACCGGGTGGCCGTCGTCGAGGCGGGCCGCCGGTTCGCCGACGACGAGTTCGCCAAGACGTCCTGGGACCTCAAGCGGTACCTGTGGGCGCCCGCGCTCGGCTGCTTCGGCATCCAGCGGATCCACCTGCTCCGCGACGTGATGATCCTGGCCGGCGCCGGTGTCGGCGGCGGGTCGCTGGTCTACGCCAACACGTTGTACCGGCCGCTCAAGCCGTTCTACCAGGACAAGCAGTGGGCGCACATCACCGACTGGGAGTCCGAGCTCGCGCCGTACTACGACCAGGCGAGCCGGATGCTCGGTGTGGTCACGAACCCGAGCGTCACGCCGTCGGACGAGGTCATCCAGAAGGTCGCCGCCGACATGGGCGTCGCCGACAGCTACCACCCGACGCCGGTCGGGGTGTTCTTCGACAAGCCGGGCGAGCGCGTGCCGGACCCGTACTTCGGCGGGGCCGGGCCGGAGCGGACGGGCTGCACCGAATGCGGCTCGTGCATGACCGGCTGCCGCGTCGGCGCGAAGAACACGCTGGTCAAGAACTACCTCTACCTCGCCGAACAGGGCGGCGCGCAGGTCATCCCGCTCACCACGGTCACCGCCGTCCGCCCGCGTGGGGACGGCTCGTTCGAGGTCGACGTCCGCAAGACCGGCACCAGGTCGAAGCGTTTCCGCACCACGCTCACCGCGGGCCAGGTCGTGCTCGCCGCGGGCACCTGGGGCACGCAGCGGCTGCTGCACGAGATGCGCGACCAGGGCACGCTGCCCCGCCTGTCGCCGCGCCTGGGCGAGCTGACCCGCACCAACTCCGAAGCCATCATCGGCGCGGGCCGCCCGACCGTGGACCCGGAGCGCGACTTCAGCCGCGGCGTGGCGATCACGTCGTCGTTCCACCCGGACGAGTCGACGCACATCGAGCCGGTGCGCTACGGCAAGGGCAGCAACGCGATGAGCCTGCTGCAGACGATCGCGACCGACGGCTCGGTGCCGACGCCACGCTGGCTGCAGGCGGTGCGGTTCCTGGTCAAGCACCCGGTGCAGAGCGCGAAGCTGCTCAACGGCTACCGGTGGAGCGAGCGGACCGTGATCCTGCTGGTGATGCAGAGCCTCGACAACTCGATCACCACCTACACCAAGCGGGGCCTGTTCGGGCGGCGCAAGTACACCTCCAAGCAGGGGCACGGCGAGCCGAACCCGACGTTCATCCCGGCCGGGCACCAGGCCAACGAGCTGACCGCGAAGCACATCGACGGCACCGCGGGCGGCACCTGGGGCGAGGTGTTCGACATCCCGCTCACCGCGCACTTCATCGGCGGCGCGCCGATCGGCACCAGCGCCGAGGACGGCGTGATCGACCCGTACCACCGCGTGTTCGGCTACCCCGGACTGTCCATCGTGGACGGCACGGCGATCACGGCCAACCTGGGCGTGAACCCGTCGCTGACCATCACCGCGCAGGCGGAGCGGGCGTTCTCGTTCTGGCCCAACAAGGGCGAGGCCGACAAGCGGCCGGACCAGTCGAAGGGCTACCGGCGGATCAAGCCGGTCCCGCCGAAGAACCCGGCGGTCCCGGCCGACGCGCCGGCCGCCCTCCGACTGCCGCTGGTGTCTACAGGTCGATCCCGGCGAACACGGTGACCCGCTCCTCGGTGAGGTCGTGCATGGCGGCGAGCACGCCTTCGCGGCCCACCCCGGAGCCCTTCACACCGCCGTAGGGCATCTGGTCCGCGCGGTAGGACGGCACGTCGCCGATGATCACGCCGCCGACCTCGAGCTCGGCGGAGGCGCGGAACGCGAGGCGGACGTCGCGGGTGAAGACGCCGGCCTGCAACCCGTAGGCGGAGGCGTTGACCGCGGCGAAGGCCTCGTCGGCGTTCTCGACCACGGACACGGCGAGGACCGGGCCGAAGATCTCCTCGGACCACGCCTTCGTCTCGGCGGGCACGCTGGTGAGCAGCGTGGGTTCGACGGTCGCGCCCTGGCGCGACCCGCCGGCCAGCAGCTTCGCGCCGGCGGCGACGGCCTCGTCGACCCAGGCGACGATCCGTTCCGCGGCCGCCTCGTCGACGACCGGGCCGACGTCCACCGTGGAGTCGTACGGGTCACCGGTCCGCTGCGCGGCGATGGCTTCGGCGAGCGCGGGGATGAACTCGTCGGCCACCGAGCGTTCGACGATGACCCGCTGCACCGCGATGCACGACTGGCCGGCCTGGTAGTTGCCGAAGGTCGCGATGCGCTGCGCGGCGCCGGTCAGGTCCGTCCAGTCGCCGAGCACGACCGCGGCCGCGTTGCCGCCCAGTTCCAGGACGACGTGCTTGCGCGGGGCGGCGTCGGCCAGCGACCAGCCGACCGGGCCGGAGCCGGTGAACGACACGACCGGCAGTCGCGGGTCCGCGACCAGTTTCGCGGTGTCCTCGTTGCCCAGCGGGAGGACCGAGAACGCGCCCTCCGGGAGGCCGGTCTCGGCCAGGATCTCGCCGAGGACCAGCGCGGACAGCGGGGTGCGCGGGGCGGGTTTGACGATGATCGGCGCGCCGACGGCCAGCGCGGGGGCGACCTTGTGGGCGACGAGGTTGAGCGGGAAGTTGAACGGCGCGATGCCGAGGACGGGGCCGCGGGGCACGCGGCGGACCATGGCGAGGCGGTTCTCGCCGGCGGCGTCGGTGTCCAGGCGCTGGAGGTCGCCGGAGAAGCGGCGGGCCTCCTCGGCGGCGATGCGGAAGACCGACACCGCGCGGCGCACCTCGGCTGCCGCCCACTTCAGGGGTTTGCCGTTCTCGGCGGTGATGAGTTCGGCGAGCTCCTCGGCGCGCGCGGCGAGTTGTTGCGAGGTGTGTTCCAGCGCGGCGGCCCTGACGTGGGCCGGTGTCCGGCGAAGCACCGGCGCGACGGCGACCGCGGCGGCCACCGCACGCTCGACCTGATCCGGCCCCGGCACGGCGACGGTCGCCACGTCGCTGCCGTCGAAGGGGTGGTGCACGTCCAGGGTGGCCGTCCCCTGCTCCGCCCGGCCGGCGATCCAGGCCGGCCGCGGTTCCGGCGTGATGGTGTCCATGCGGACCAACTTAGAGCGCCGGAGGAAAGGTCGTTTCACGTTCCACGCGTGCCGCGAGCATCGCCCCGATCGGGTGATCTCAGCAGGACGAGTTCTCCAAGCTGGGCCGGACGACCCAGTTGATCTCCCAGAGCCAGAAGCCCCAGGTGAGCAAGGCCGCCCCGGCGAGGGCGGCCACCAGGCCGAGACTTCGGGACGTCCATCGCCGGGTGACCCACACGAGGATTGAGCAGGCACCGGCGGAGTAGCCCGCGAACAGGATCAGCTTCGGAATCATGATGATCAGGAGGCCCATCCCCGCGGAGGGTTCGAGGTGGTCGGCGCCGCAGGCGGTGAGGTACCAGCCCACGGCCTGTTCGCTCGCCAAGAGCCAGGCGATCCCGACGGCGATGTGCAGCGTCCCCCAGGCCAGCCCGCCCAGGCACCCGCGCAGGACGGACCGGAGGTCGCTCTCGGCGGGCTCGGCCACGCCCCAAGATCGTGTGCGGCGCGCAGGCCGTTACGGAATACCCGGCGCACCGCCCCCGTTGTACGTGCTGGTCGGTGCGGTCCGTGTCCCCCGGGCCTCACCTGTTTCGCCGTCAGGGAATACCGGTGCGAGCCGGAGCCCTGTTCGGACCTTTCGCCGAGAGGCGACCGCCGTGCCGGCCATCCATACGTCAGACAGGCCCCGGGCCACGCGTCCGGGGCCTTCGTCGTTACCACGTCCCCGGGCGCACGTGACCCAGCCCACCTGGGACGATGGAAGACACACGTCGTCCTGATGGAGGTCCGGTGTCCAATCCGAGCGGTCCGGTGCTCGTCGTCGACTTCGGCGCGCAGTACGCGCAGCTGATCGCCCGCCGTGTCCGCGAGGCGCAGGTCTACTCCGAGGTGGTGCCGCACACCGCCACGCGCGACGAGATCCTCGCGAAGAACCCCTCGGCGATCGTCCTGTCCGGCGGCCCGGCCAGCGCCTACTCGCCGGACGCGCCGGGCATGGACCCCGAGCTGGCCAAGTCCGGCGTCCCCATCTTCGGCATCTGCTACGGCTTCCAGGTCCTCGCCCAGGCGCTCGGCGGCACCGTCGAGGCCACCGGCAACCGCGAGTACGGCCGCACCGAGGTGCACATCCCGGCCGACGGCGGCATCCTGCACCGCGAGCTGCCCGAGCGGCACCAGGTGTGGATGAGCCACGGCGACAGCGTCACGAAGCCGCCGGCCGGTGCGAAGGTCACCGCGACCTCCGAGGGCGCCCCGGTCGCCGCCTACGAGAACGTCGACGACCGCATCGCCGGCGTCCAGTACCACCCCGAGGTCCTGCACTCGCCGCACGGCCAGGAGGTCCTGCGCCGCTTCCTGCACGACATCGCGGGCATCAAGCCGCAGTGGACCACCGCCTCGATCGTCGAGGAGCAGATCGCCCGCATCCGCGAGCAGATCGGCGAGGACGGCCGCGCGATCTGCGGCCTGTCCGGCGGGGTCGACTCCGCCGTCGCCGCCGCGCTGGTCCAGCGCGCCATCGGCGACCGCCTGACCTGCGTCTTCGTCGACCACGGGCTGCTCCGCACCGGCGAACGCGCCCAGGTCGAGCGCGATTTCGTCGCCGCCACCGGGGTGAACCTGGTGACCGTCGACGCCCGTGAGCGCTTCCTCGGCGCCCTCGCCGGCGTCACCGACCCGGAGCAGAAGCGCAAGATCATCGGCCGCGAGTTCATCCGCGTGTTCGAGCAGGCCGAGCGCGACCTCAAGGCGCAGGGCGACTACCGCTTCCTCGTCCAGGGCACGCTGTACCCGGACGTCGTCGAGTCCGGCGGCGGCACCGGCGCGGCCAACATCAAGAGCCACCACAACGTCGGCGGCCTGCCGGAGGACCTGCAGTTCGAGCTGGTCGAGCCGCTGCGGCTGCTGTTCAAGGACGAGGTCCGCCGCGTCGGGCTGGAGCTGGGCCTGCCGGAGACCATCGTGCACCGGCAGCCGTTCCCCGGCCCCGGCCTCGGCATCCGCATCATCGGCGAGGTCACCGCGGACCGGCTGGAGACGCTGCGCGCCGCCGACGCGATCGCCCGCGAGGAGCTGACCGCGGCGGGCCTGGACCGCGACATCTGGCAGTGCCCGGTGGTGCTGCTCGCGGACGTCCGCAGCGTCGGCGTTCAGGGCGACGGCCGCACCTACGGCCACCCCGTGGTGCTGCGCCCGGTGTCCAGCGAGGACGCCATGACAGCCGACTGGACCCGCTTGCCCTACGACGTGCTGGAGCGCATCTCCACCCGCATCACCAACGAGGTCCCCGAGGTCAACCGGGTCGTGCTGGACGTGACCAGCAAGCCGCCGGGCACCATCGAGTGGGAGTGATCCGGGACTGACCTGGGGGGCGGCGTGTCGCTGGCCGGCATCGCGTTGATCGTCGTGGCGGTGTTCCTGTTCCGCCGCGCGCGCAAGGCGGGCGCGCAGATCCGGGCCATGACCGCCACGCCCACCCTCACGGTCGCGCAACTGGAGCAGATGCGGCGGATGGTCCCGCGGCCGCGACCCGAGGGCGGCTTCCGCAAGATCACCGAGGTGATCGGCGGCGCCCAGCCGGGTGCCGGCGGACTGCTGACGTCGGAGCTCAGCAAGACCCCGTGCGTCTGGTACAGCTACCGCGTCCGGCGGCGCTGGTACTACCGCACCCGCAAGGGGCACCGTCGGGTGCGCTGGGACACGGTCGCCGAAGGGCAGGCGCCGCCGAGTTTCGTGCTCGTCGATCCGCAGCGCCGCCCGATCGAGCTGGTCGTGGACGGCGCCCGGCCGGAGGCCGTGGAAAAGCCGGTCGATTCCTACCAGACCGATTTCCGGGCCGAGACGGTCGAGTTCCTCGGTCTCGAGTGGCCGCGGGGCCGGGGCACCCTCGGCTTCCACTACGAGGAGTGGATCATCCGGCCCGGCACCTGGCTCTACGTCCTCGGCGAAGCGCGCGACGTGACGGGCTCGCTGGTCATCGGGAAGCCGGAGGACGGCAGCGATTTCATCATCGCCGCGAAACCGGAGGGCGAGCTGCGTGCAGGCCGGGGCCGTCGCCACCGCCTGCTCGGAGCCGCCGCCTGCGCGCTGGTCCTGGTCGGCCTCGCCCTGATCGTGACCGAATTCTGGATCATGGCCTGAAAAAAAGGGAGCCGCGGACACGTCCGCGGCTCCCTTCTGGCCTGGCAGTCTCCGGCGTCAGTCCCGCCGGCCTCCCCGCATCGACGCGCCCAGCATCAGCACCCCGACGAGCACCGCGCCGCCGGCGAGCACCCACTTCAGGTCGAAGGAGGGCAGCCACGTGGCGCCGTCGGACAGGACGTAGGCCGACACCAGGAGCGTCGCGATGCCGAGGATCAGCGTGACGACGTCCACCCCGCGTCGCCGCTCCGGCGGCGCCGGCGTCTCCGTGTCGTGGGCGTAGGGGTTCTCAGCCACGGCGCACCTCCAAGCTCCCGACGCCCTGGTCGGCCTTCAGCGTCAGCTGCAGCCCGCCCGGACCGTCGATCCCGTAGTCCACTCCGGTGATCGGGGCGATCCCGACCCCGTTGCTCTCGCGGCCGAAGCAGCTCACGTCACCGGCCTGCGACTCGCAGGAGTACGTGACGTCCGCCGTCGCGGGCACGCGGATCGTCGTGTCGCCCGCGCCGAGGTGCACCTCGGTCGTCACCGGCACGTCCGCGGGCAGCCTGGTCAGGTCCAGGTCCACGGTCCCGGCCGTGCGCTGGTAGCTCGGCAGCACCTCGGCCGCGCTCACCGGCGTGGCCCGCAGGTCGCCCAGCCCGCCGGAGTAGTCGGCGACGGGGACCGTGGTCAGCGCGACACCCGCGATCGACAGCGGCACCGCCAGGATGGCCAGCTTGCGGCCGCCACCGGCGAACGCGCCTGCCACCATCCCGACGCCCAGCACCCCGAGCACCAGCCCGATGACGTGCTGCGGCGAGAACCACGCGTCGCCGGACGAACCGATCGCCGCGCCGATCCCGGCGACCAGCAGCGCGATGCCGAAGGTCGCGACACCGATCTTGCTCGTCCGCCGCGGCGCGCGCGGCGGTGGCGGCGGGGCCGGTGCCGGAGGCGGAACCGGGTCCGGCAGGTCCCACGCCATCGGGTCCGCGCCCAGCGGATCCCACCCGGACTCGGCCCGCTCCGTGGTGCCCGGCGCGCTCATCGAGAACGCGGCGGGGCCGACCTCGGTGGCCACGTGGGTCACCGGCGCCGGCCGGTTGACGTGCCCGCGGCCGCGGTGCAGCAGGTACAGCGCGGTGACCATCATCGCCGCGCCGATGATGCCGCCCCCGTCGAACCAGCCGCCGGCGAACGCCCAGCTGGACAGCGGGAAGAACAGGATGGCCAGCACGATCGTGATGTGCTTGGACATCGAGCTGCGGCCCTGCCCGAACAGTGACTCGATGGGTGACACCTCGTCGCCCTCGGCCGGGAACAGCAGCCAGCACAGCAGGTACAGCGAAGCGCCGACGCCGCCGAACACGGTCGCGGTCACGAACGCCACCCGCACGATCACCGGGTCGATGCCGTACCGGTTGCCGATGGCCGCCGCGACGCCGCCGATCTTGCCGCCCCTGGCGGGACGGCGCGGCCGGCTGGCCCAGAAGTCCTTCACGGTCTCCTCGAAACCGCCCAGGCCTTGCGGTTTCGGAGCCTCTGCCGTGTCGTTCATGGTGCCCAGCATGCGTCAGCGGTCCCGCGCGCACATCGGGGAACGACCCTGAGTTTGCGGCGGCCGCGATCCCCGGGGTTTTCCCCGATGAATCGTGGTTGCGGCCGTGTGACCATGGCAGAACCATGGATCACGTGCAGGAGAAGCCGCGCACCGAGACCGGCATGCCGCTCCCGCGCCCACCGGGCGAGGGCGCGGTCGTGCCTGCTGCCGGGAGCGCGCTGGCGGAGGTCGACGAGCGGCCCAAGATGTACCGGCGCCGGTCGAGCCGCGTGGTGGCGGGTGTCGCCTCGGGCCTGGCCGACCACCTCGGCATCAAGGTGCTGTGGGTGCGCGCCACGTTCGCGATCCTGGCCGCGTTCGGCGGGGCCGGGATGGTGGCCTACGGGCTGTTGTGGGTGTTCGTGCCGCAGCGGCGGCGCGAGGAGACCGAGGCCCCGGCCACGCCGAGGGAGAAGCAGCAGGCCATCGGTCTGCTCATCCTGGGCGTCGGGCTGCTCGTCGCGGGCGGGGCGATCACCGGCGCGATCAACGGGTGGGTCGCGGTGCCACTGGCGCTGGCCCTGGTCGGCGCCGCGGTTGTGTGGCGGGAGGCCGACGAGTCGCAGCGCCGCCGCTGGCGGGACGGCGCGCGGTCCGGCGTCGCGGGCATGGTGCTCGGCGGCGGCGGGTGGTCGGCCGCGATCCGGATCCTCGCCGGTGTCGCGCTGGTGATCACCGGCATCGGTGTCGTCGTGCTGCGCAGCGGATCGCTCGATCAGGTGCAGTTCGCGCTGCTCGCCGTGCTCGCGACGCTGGTCGGGGTGGCGGTGCTGACCGTGCCGTTCTGGCTGCGGATGGGCCGCGACCTGGGGGAGGAGCGCCGGGCCCGCATCCGCACCGAGGAGCGCGCCGAGATCGCCGCGCACCTGCACGACTCGGTGCTGCAGACCCTGGCGCTGATCCAGAAGCAGTCGGAGTCGCCGAAGGAGGTCGCGCGGCTGGCCCGCAGCCAGGAGCGCGAGCTGCGCGGCTGGCTCTACGGCCCGTCCGGCTACGGGACGCCGGAGAAGAAGGGCGAGGACCGGTCGGTGGCCTTCTCCCAGGCGATCGCAAACGCTTGCGGCGAGGTGGAGGACACCTTCGCGATCTCAGTGTCGCAGGTCGTGGTGGGGGAGGCGCAGCTGGACGACCGGCTCACCGCGCTGGTGCTCGCGGCTCGCGAGGCGATGGTCAACGCGGCCAAGCACGCCGGGGTCGACGAGGTGAGCGTCTACGCCGAGGTGGAGCCCACCGCGGTCACCGTGTTCGTGCGGGACCGGGGCAAGGGCTTCGACCCGGAGACCGTGTCGGAGGACCGGCATGGCCTCGCCGACTCGATCCGGGGGAGGATGGAGCGCAACGGCGGCACGGTACGGCTGCGCACGGCGCCGGGAGATGGGACCGAAGTGCAGCTGGAGATGCCGGTGAAGGCCGATTCTGGAGGGACGCGTTGAGCGAGACACCGCAGCCGAAGGCCCCGATCAGCGTGTTCCTGGTCGACGACCACGCGCTGTTCCGGGCCGGGGTGCGTACCGAACTGGACTCGATCACCGACGAGGTGCGGGTGGTCGGCGAGGCGGGTTCGGTCGCCGAGGCGGTCGCCGGCATCGCCCGGACGAAGCCGCAGGTCGTGCTGCTCGACGTGCACATGCCGGACGGCGGTGGCGCGGAGGTGCTCCGCCGGGTCCGCACCGACCTGCCCGACGTCGTGTTCCTGGCGCTGTCGGTGTCGGACGCGGCCGAGGACGTCATCGCGGTCATCCGCGCCGGCGCCCGCGGGTACGTCACCAAGACGATCTCGTCGAAGGAGCTGGTGCGGGCCATCGCGCGGGTCGCCGAGGGCGATGCGGTGTTCTCGCCGCGGCTGGCCGGGTTCGTGCTGGACGCGTTCGCCGACCGCCCGGGCTCGGCGCCGATCAGCGACCCCGAGCTGGACCTGCTGACCCCGCGCGAGCGGGACGTGCTGCGCCTGCTCGCGCGGGGCTACGCGTACAAGGAGATCGCGTCGGAGCTGTTCATCTCGGTGAAGACGGTCGAGACGCACGTGTCCAGCGTCCTGCGCAAGACCCAGCTGTCCAACCGCTACGAGCTTTCGCGCTGGGCCTCGGACCGCAGGCTGGTCTGAACGAGGACCCGGCGCCGCACGCGGGTCAGGGCGACTCCGGCGAGCACGACGGCGACTCCGCCGAGGATCCGCGGGTTGAGGTCCTCGCCGAGGAAGACCGCGCCGAGCGCCAGCGACACGACGGGCATCAGGTAGCCGACGGTGGATGCGGCGACCGCGCCTTCGGTCGCCAGCAGGCGATAGCTCAGCGCGAACGCGACGCCGGTGGAGAACACCCCGAGGATCACCACGGCGATCACCGGACCCGCGGACAGGTGCACCGGCGTGGTGCCACCGGCGGGCATCGCGAGCAGCGTGAACCCGCTCGCCGCGGTCATCTGCGCGCCCGCCAGCGCAACCGGCGACGAGCCGGTGCCGGACAGGTGCTTGCCCTCGTAGACGAAGACGAACCCGTAGCTCACCGCGGCGGCGACGCAGGCCAGCGCACCCCAGCTGAGCAGGCCGGATTCCTGCCACGGCGCGAAGATCAGCACGGTGCCGGCGAGCCCGGCGAGCAGGCCGACGAGCTTCGGCGGGTCGAGCCGGCGTTCGACGCCCATCAGCACGGCCATGAGCAGCGTCCACAGCGGCGTGGTCGCGTTCAGCACGCCGGTCACACCCGAGCTGACGGTCTGCTCGCCGATCGCGAACAGCAGGAACGGCAGCGCGTTGTGGAAGAGGGCGGCAACGAGCAGGTGCTTCCAGATCCGTCGTCCGGCCGGCAGGCGGTCACGGGCGGCGTAGCAGAGCCCGACGAGGACGGCGCTGCCCAGGACGGTGCGGATGAGCACGATCTGGACCGGCGTGAACGCCTGCAGCCCGATCTTGATCCACAGGAAGCTCGATCCCCACATAAGTGCCAGCGCGGCCAGGCGCAGCAAGGTTTTCGTTTCGGCCACGGCCTTCACGATCGCGCCGGTGATCTGTAAGGACAAGCGAAAATCCCTACACGGTGCTGTTAGCAGAACTGTATCCTCGGGGGATGCTCGACGTCCGCCGGCTGCAGGTGCTGCGGGCCGTGGTGTCCAGCGGGTCGATCAGCGCGGCCGCCCGGAACCTCGGCTACACCCCGTCCGCGATCAGCCAGCAGTTGTCCACTTTGGAGCGTGAGGCGGGCACGGCGCTGCTGGAGCGGGTCGGCCGCGGAGTGCGGCCCACACCCGCGGGCGCGTTGTTGTCCCAGCACGCCGAGGTCGTGTTCGCGCAGCTGTCCAAGGCCGAGTCCGAGCTGGCCGACCTGAAGGCGGGCCGCACGGGCAGCCTGGCGATCCGTTATTTCGCGACGGCCGGCGCGTCGCTGGTGCCGCCCGCGGTGGCGGCCATCCGCCGCGACTACCCAGGCGTGAAGCTGGACCTGCGTCTCCTGGAGCCCGGCGAGGCGTTGCCGCAGGTGGAGAACGGTGACGCCGACGTGGCGATCGTGGTGTTCTCGGGCTCGTACTTGAAGCCGGGTGTCGAGCTGTGCCACCTGTTCGACGACCCGTACCGCGTGGCGCTGCCGAAGAGCCACCCGCTGGCCCGCAAGCGGGTCGTGGACCTGGGCGACCTGGCCGACGAGCCGTGGATCAGCAACGAGGGCGTGCCCGGCCCCTGCCGGGACGTGCTGATGGCAGCCTGCGGGGCCGCCGGTTTCGTGCCGAACTTCGTGATGGAGTGCGAGGACTACGCGACCGCGCAGGGCTTCGTCGCGGCCGGTCTCGGCATCAGCCTGGTCCCGGTGCTGGGCCTGGGCGCACCCCAGCCCGGCGCGGTGATCCGCCGGATTCGCAACCCGGAGCCGATCCGCCCGATCCACGCCGCCGTGGCCACCCGCTCACGCGACCAGCCCGCCGTCCGCCACTTGTTGCAGGTGCTCAAGGACATCAAAACCGACGTCGCCGCATAACAGCCCCACCCAACACACAAACCGCCACCCGGCAACGCAACGCACCAACCCCCCGAGCCACACCCCTCCCGCAACCCGATCCCCAGCCAAATCGGTTGCCGAGCCACCGGGTCAAGGCACGCTTTCCCGCCTTGACGCGGTGTCTCGGCAACCGAACACTGACAGATCGGGTTCGGAAGGGGCCCTCTCAATCCGGGCGTAGCGAAGCGAAGCCGGCGATTGAGAAACCCGCGTAGCGACTACAAAACCTCAGAGAAAAAGAAGCTGCGTAACCCCGATCCCAATAGCAGCCGCAACCAGCACAGCCATGGTCGCGAGGATCAACTGCCGCGCCCGGACCGGCGAGATCCGCACCAACGGTTGCTTCGGCGGAGGAGGCGGCGGCGACGGCGGCCGGAACGCGGGCACCGTCGGCAGCGCGGGCGCGGTGGGCGGGATGAACGCCGTCTGCCGTCCCTGCGTGATCGCCTGGAACGACGTGATGCTGTCGCCGAGTGTGGGCCGGCTCAGTGGGTCCTCGCGCAGCAGCTTCATCAACGCGGGCGCGAGCACACCGGCCTTCTCCGGCTGGCGCAGCGGCCCGCCGCCGTGGTCGCCGTAGGGCGGCACGCCTTCGACAGCCGTGTAGAGGGTGGCGCCGAGCGAGAACGCGTCGGTGGCCGGCGCGGCGGTCGCGCCCCGCGAGAGTTCCGGCGCCCGGTAGGCGGGGTTGAAGCCGGCGCCGGTGAACCCGATGTCGGTGACCTTGACGCCACCGTCGTCGGCGAGCAGCACGTTGCCCGGCTCCAGCCCGCGGTGCACCACGCCGGCCCGGTGCGCCGCGGCCAGCGCGGAGGCGAGCTGGATGCCCAGGAAGGCGGTCTGGTCGGGCGTGAGCGTCCCGTACTCGGCGAGGAAGTCCGCCATGTTGCGGGAGGGCACGTACTCCATGACCACCCACGGGTCCGGCCCGTCGCGGAGCACGTCGTAGACCCCGATCGCACAGGCGTGCTGGATCCGCATCGCGGCGCGGCCCTCTTCCAGCGCGGCGGCGATCGACTGCTCGCTGTGCCCCGGCGCGACCGGCATCTTCTTGGCCGCCACCGTGCGGTTCAGCTGCGTGTCGTACGCCAGCCACACGATTCCGGCGCGGCCACGACCGATCGGTTGGTCCAACCGGTACCGGCCGCCGACGAGTGCGCCCTCAGTACCCACAACACCCTCTCGTCGTCCCGGCCTGTCGGATAGTCACCCACCACCCTACTGACCGATCCTGAACGTTTCCGGCAGTCGACTCAGCCGTTGGCCCCGGACGTCGGGGTCTCCTCCGGCGTGCTCGTGGGGGTCCTGCTCGACGAGGACGACGAGGAGGTCGGGCTCTTGCTGGAGCTGGGTTTGCTCGCCGAAGTCTCCTCGCTGGAGCTGCGCCGCGAGGGGGAGGACTTCGTCGGCTCGTTGGCCTGGCTCGACCGCGTCGCGGTCGGCGTCGAGCTCTCCGTCGTCTCCACCGACGAGCTGGTCACCGGCGGCGGGAGCACCGGCGGGCTGGTCTCGGTGGTGTTCGTGGTGTTGTTGTTCGCCGGCGTGAACAGCCAGATGCCGAGCGCCACGAGACCGGCCACCACGACGGCGCCGATCGCGGCCGGCACCTTCCACCTGCCCGGCTTCTCGTCCTCGTCGTCCGCCGCGGCGGCCCGGGGCTCGTCGTCGTAGCCGTCGTACCCGGCGGGCACCGCGCGCGTCGCGCCCTGGCGGTCGTAGTCGTCCGTCGGGTATGCGGCGGTGGCGGCGTACGGGTCGTCCGAGTAGTCGTCGTACTCGTCGTAGAACTGGTCGCTCGCGCCGCCGGCCAGGGTGCCGGAGTGCGCGCCGAGCTCGTCGCCGCGGAAGGCCCGCGTGGCGCCGGCGCCTGCCGCCGCGCCCAGCGCCCCGGCCGCGAGCGCGCCACCGGCGAGCGCTCCACCGGACGGCGAGAACTGCGTCTCGTCCGAATTCCCGCCCAGCGGTGTCTCACCGCGCGCCACGGCCGCGAGCAGCTCCTCGGCCTCCGCGGCGGTCGGGCGGTGCTGGACCTCCGGGTGCAGCAGCACGGCCAGCACACTGGCGAGCGGACCGGACTGCCGCGGCGGGTTGATCTGCCCCGCGGCGACCGCGTGCAGCAGGCTCAGGGTGTTCTCGCTCAAACCGAACGGCGGCTGACCCTCGCACGCCGCGTACAGCGTGGAGCCCAGCGAGAAGACGTCCGCCTCCGGGCCCGGATCGCCACCGATCGCGACCTCCGGCGCCAGGTAGGCGGGGGTGCCCGCGATCATGCCGGTCTTGGTGACCGTGACGTCGTCCTTGGCCCGCGAGATGCCGAAGTCGGTGATCTTCACCACGCCGTTGTCGGCGAGCAGGATGTTGCCGGGCTTGATGTCCCGGTGCACGATCCCGACCGCGTGCGCCTCCTTGAGCGCGGCCGCGATCTGGGCGCCGATGCGCGCGACCTCGCGCGGCGGCAGCGTCTTCCGGTCGCGCAGCAGCTCGGCGAGGCTCGTCGACGGCAGGTACTCCATCACCAGGCACGGGTGGCCGTTGTCGTCGGTGACGACGTCGAAGACGGAGATCGCGTTCGGGTGGTGCAGCCGGGCGGCGATGCGGCCCTCACGCATCGTGCGCTGCTTGGCGTCCTCGGCCTCGTGCTGGTCCAGCCCCGGTTGCAGAAGCAACTGCTTGATCGCGACCGAACGGCCGAGTACGTCGTCGTGCGCCTGCCACACCGCACCCATGGCGCCGGTGCCGATTCGCCGCTCGATCCGGTACCGGCCGGCGACCAGGCGACCCTCGTCGCTCACGCGACCTCCTTCGGGGGCTGTTTCAGGGCGCGACAGTGCCGCACGCCTGGAAGCCTATGCACGTAGCTCGGCCCGTGGGCCGGGGGTTGGGCCAGATCCGTCAATCAAGGCTAGGGTGCTCACTCTGCGCGCATGCATCCGGCACTGTATGGGGCGGCCCGACCACGCCTGGTATGGCGTCCGCTACAGCTCCTCGGCGGCCAGCAGGACCGCTTCGGAAATGCTGTGTCCGGCCTGGTCGAGACCCAGCTGCTGCGTCACGCGGAGCCGGGTGCCGTCGTCGCGGCGCATCAGCACCACGGCGAGCACGGACCCATCCGGCTGCACGCGCGCCTCGACGACCTCGACCTGACGCATGGTGCTCCACGCCCGCACCAGGTCGCCCGCCTCCTCACCGGCCAGCGCCGGGCTGAGCAGGTCCAGCGCCTTCTCCGGTGCGGAGTCGACCCGCCGGTAGAACTCGTTGACCACCGCCAGCCTCTCCGCGTCGGTCAGCGTGGGCGCGGTGGTCGTCGCGGTCGCGGAGCCCTCGGCCGTCTGGGGCACGGCGGTCTCCGCGGGCTGTGTCTGGGCCACCGGCACCTGCGCGAGCGGGGTGCTGGTCGCCTGGGCGTGACCGACGGTGTTGCTGCCCTGCTTGCCCCCCGGCGTGCCGCCGACGGCGAAGCCGCCGAGCGCGGCTGCCCCGGTGATCTGCGGCGGGGCCGGGCTGACCGGCGCGGCCGACTGGTCCCGGCCGCGGCTGAGCACCGACGACGCCACGACCGCGCCCACGAGCAGCGTGCCCGCCATGGTGAGCCCGGTGAGCTTGGCGAGCTTCGCGCCGCGGCTCTCCGGCTCCCGCTGCGGCTCGGTCCTGGGGCGGACGCGCGGCGGCGGCAGGTACTTCCGCGGCTCGCGGAACACCTGTGTGAGGTACTCGCGGTCGACCATCTCGTTGTCGAGGATCTCGGGGGAGATCAGCTCCTCGACGCGGAGTGCGTCCGGCGTGCGGGTGGCGCGACGCCGTTCGTGTGCGACTCTCATGGACCTGTCGTCTGGATCTTCCGTCTCGGGGACTGGCCGGGGCTGTCTAGCTGTTAATCAGCGAACCCCCGTACCGCGTTACCGGCCACCCCCGATCGGTGGAGGGGCACCGGGGAACGACGAACGGCAGTTACCGTCACCCACCTGGCGCAGTCCGGTGGTCAGGCACCGTCGCTGGTGATCTTGTCGCCGGAGAACTCCAGCGTGCGCTCCTCGGTGACCTCGCGGCCGTCCTTGTAGACCGTCTGCACGGTGCACACCGTCTTGCCGTCGTACTGGTGCACGCGGATGTGCTTGACCTGGAAGTACGCCACCTCGGCGTACTTGCGCTCCAGCCCCTGCGGGCCTTCCTGCTTCAGCTCGCCATCGGTCAGGCTCGCGGCGGCCTCGGGGTTCTCGGTGACCGTGTCGAGGTAGGTCTGCGAAGTGCTGGCCAGGGTCTTCGGGTCCTCATCCGCGTACGCGGCGAACCGGTACGGGTCCGCCTCGTAGGGCGCGGGGGAGGGCGCCGGCTTGGGCGGCACGCTGCTGGTGGTCGGCGTCGCGGTGGTCGTGCCGCTCGCCGGGCCGCCGGTCGCCGAGGTGTCGCGGACCGTGGTCGAGCCCGACGGCGCGCGCACGCCCGCGCTCTCGGTCGGCCGGACACTCGTCGCGCCGGTGTCCGGGATGTCGTCGCGGGACGTGCTGGACGTGTCGCTCCCGTCGCCGCCTGAGCTGGGCGGGGCGATCTGCTCGCCGGAGAGGGTGGGCACCCCGCCGCCGAGACCGGGCACCCACGCGCCCCCCGCCTGGTCCGGCGCCGGTTTCGCGACGAACGCAGAGCCGGCGAACATCAGCGCGACGACGACGCCGCCCGACGAGGCGGTGGCGAACCAGGCGGCCTTGCGCCAGCTCCGCGGCGGGGTGACCGACGCGGGCACGTTGCCGAGGTCGAAGGAGCCGAGGCCGGTCACCGGAGCGGCCTCGTACACGCGCACGTCGGTGTCCTCGGCCTCGCGGCGGCGTGGCGGGGTGAGCTTGACCTTGGTCCGCTGGGGCCGCTGCGACGGCTTCGCGGCAGGCGGCGCGGACTGCTCGGGCAGGGCGACCGGCTCGGACAGGGGCAGCTCGCCGTGCGCGGCGGGGAAGACGTCAGTGGTGGAGATGCGCTCGGTCAGCGGCAGCGAGCCGCGGGCGGGGGCGTCGAACGGCTCGGAGCGGACCGGGTTCACCGGCATCGGCCGGAACGGCTCCGGCGCGCGGCGGCCGGCCTGCCGGTGCGCCGGGACGACCGGGGTCCAGGTTCCGGCACCACGGCGGTGCCGGCCGGTCCGGGAACGAGAGCTTTCCGTGAAATCGGCCCCGCTTGTCATGCCGTGTGGACACCGCCCTCTGCGTCATCTGACGCCGGAAGAGGGCCGATTCGACCGAATGGAGCAGGGCGTGCATGTGCGGGTGCACGTTCGTCTGCACGCGCACGGCCTGTCGCCGGGCGCGCGGAGCCGAATCTGGGGCATCCCACGCCCTAAAGAGTAAGAGCCCACGCCGGTCGTCAAAGCGTGATCCCGCAAGTTCACTCTGTTGGGGCGTCGGCGCTCCCGTCACCCACCGCTTCGGTAGCGTGCCTGGGTCGACTGCAGCGCCTTGGTTGCGACGGCGCCGCTGCCCGCGGCGACGATGATCGCGAGGATGTCCATCCCGGCGTTGCCCGAGGTGAACAGCCACGCGAGGAGCGACGCGGCGGTCGTCCCGCCGGCGAGCGCCCACCGGCTGCGGACGTACTGCGCGACCGGCGCGCCGCCGGCTCGCTTGTTCGCCGCGTTGTTCAGCAGCGCCAGGTAACCCACATGGGCTAGCGAGGCGAGCACACTGGCGATCGCGATGATGACCGCGATGACGTTAATCATGTCTCCAGTGTGCCCGTCCGCCGAGCCGCCGGGCCTCCGGGAAGCCCCGGAAATCGGACGATTTTCAGCGGCCGAGCCGGCCGCGCCCCAGGTTCAGCAACGCCATCGCGAGCTGGCGGCCGTCCGGGCCGAGTTCGCGGTAACGGGCGAGCACGTCCATCTCGCGGTTGTAGACGATCCGGGTGCCGCCCGCGGCCATCCGCGCGGCGCCGATCGTCTGGGAGACCTCGACCCGGCGCTTGACGAGCCGCAGGATCTCGGAGTCGAGCCAGTCGATCTCCTTGCGCAGCTCGGCGATCTCCTCGGCCGAGGCGACGGGTTCGCCGGAGGTCTCCGGCGGGGTGGCTTTCTCGTTCGTCTGTGCGTTCATCGGGCCCTCCGGTCGGTTCCCGGACCCGCACGGCCCCGAAGCCGACGAAAGCCCCGGGTCCGTGGACTCCGGGGCTTGTGGTGACGGTTTGGTGTGGGCACCTACGCGATCACGGGAGCCGGAGTCCGGGTCCCGTAGAAAAATCGGTACGCGTGGTGCTGCACGAGATCAGTATGGCACAACTCGCCCCCGTGCGCGGACGGCCGCGTGTGCGACCAGGCTCACGCCGAGCCAGAACAACGGGAACACCGGCCAGAAGAACTCCGCGCCGGACACCGCGAACCGGGCGATGAGCAGCGCGGACAGCACGGCTACCACCACGGCGTGCACCCGCAGGGGCACGGGGAAGCGGGAGGGGCGCGGCGGCGTTGGTTCCGGTAGGTCCCGCGTGAGCGCGGACAGTTCGTCGACGTAGGTCGCGGCGTAGGCGGCGGCGAGGCGATCTTCCGCTTCGCCTAGGGTCAGCCTGCCCTCGCCGCTCGCTTCCTGCAGCCGGGTCGCCACGCGCTCCCGGTCCTGGTCCCCGGCGCGGATCCGGTTCGATGGTGCGTCCATGCCGTCGATCCTCCGCCGCGGCGAGCGGGCGCGCGTCCGTCCGCCGACGACACCTGGCGGTACGTCCGGCGCGGTAAACCGTCAGTGCCCCCGAGTAGCGTGGAGAACCGATGAGCACCCTGTTCGACCTCCCCGCCGAGCCGCCCGCGCGTCCAGCGCCGGGCCGCCACGCCGACCTGCTCGCCGACCTCAACCCCGCGCAGCGGGAGGCGGTCACGCACGCGGGCGCGCCGCTGCTGGTCGTCGCGGGCGCCGGGTCGGGCAAGACCCGGGTGCTGACCCGCCGGATCGCCTACCTGCTGGCCGAACGCGGCGTCCACCCCGGCGAGATCATGGCGATCACGTTCACCAACAAGGCCGCGGCCGAGATGCGCGAGCGCGTCAGCGACCTCGTCGGCAGGCGGGCCAACGCGATGTGGGTCTCCACGTTCCACTCGATGTGCGTGCGGTTGCTGCGCCGCGAGGCCAAGACGCTGGACATGTCGTCGAACTTCTCGATCTACGACGCCGACGACACGCGGCGGCTGGTCACGCTCGTCGCGCGCGACCTGGACGTCGACCCCAAGCGCTACCCGGCCCGCGCGCTGGCCGTGCACATCTCCAACCACAAGAACGAGCTGACCGATCCGGAGGACGCCGCGGCGAAGGCGTCCAACGACCTGGAGCGCCGCGTCGCCGAGGTCTACGCCGAGTACCAGCGGCGGCTGCGGCTGGCCAACGCGTTCGACTTCGACGACCTGATCATGCGCACCGTCGAGCTGTTCCAGGCCTTCCCGGACGTGGCCGAGCACTACCGCCGCCGGTTCCGGCACGTGCTGGTCGACGAGTACCAGGACACCAACCACGCCCAGTACACGCTGGTGCGGGAGCTGGTCGGCACGTCGACGAGCGAGTCCGGCGTCGAGCCGGCGGAGCTGTGCGTGGTCGGTGACGCCGACCAGTCGATCTACGCCTTCCGCGGCGCCACGATCCGCAACATCGAAGAGTTCGAGCGGGACTTCCCGGACGCCCGCACGATCCTGCTGGAGCAGAACTACCGCTCCACCCAGACCATCCTGTCGGCGGCCAACGCGGTCATCGCGCGAAACCCCAACCGCCGGGACAAGCGGCTGTGGACCGACTCGGGCGACGGCGAGAAGATCGGCGTGTACGTCGCCGACAACGAGCACGACGAGGCGGCGTTCGTCGCGGGCGAGATCGACGCGCTGGTCGACCAGGGGCAGGCGAAGTACTCCGACGTCGCGGTCTTCTACCGCACCAACAACCAGTCCCGCGTGTTCGAGGAGATCTTCATCCGGCTCGGCCTGCCCTACCGGGTGGTCGGCGGCGTCCGGTTCTACGAGCGCCGCGAGGTCCGGGACGCGCTGGCCTACCTGCGGGTGCTGGCCAACCCGGAGGACACGGTCAGCCTGCGCCGCATCCTGAACGTGCCCAAGCGGGGCATCGGCGACCGGGCCGAGGCGTGCGTGGCGACGCACGCCGAGCGCGAGCGGATCTCCTTCGCGGCCGCGCTGCGCGACGCCGCGGCGGGCCGGGTGGCGCTGCTCAACCCGCGCTCGGCCAAGGCGATCGCCGGGTTCGTCGAGCTGCTCGACGGGCTGATCGAGCTGGTCGACAGCGGCGCCGAGGTCGCGGACGTGCTCGAAGCGGTGCTGGAGCGCACCGGGTACCGGGCCGAGCTGGAGGAGTCCGACGACCCGCAGGACGCCTCGCGCGTGGACAACCTGACCGAGCTCGTCACCGTCGCCCGCGAGTTCACGGAGCAGGCGGCCGAGATGGCGCCGCTTGCCGAGGACGACGACGGGGTGCCCGAGCCGGGCTCGCTGGCGGCATTCCTGGAGCGGGTGTCGCTCGTCGCGGACGCCGACTCGGTGCCGACGCCGGACGAGGACGGCGAGGAAGAGGACTCCGGCGTGGTCACGCTGATGACCGTGCACACCGCCAAGGGGCTGGAGTACCCGGTCGTGTTCTGCACCGGCTGGGAGGACGGGGTGTTCCCGCACCTGCGTGCGCTGGGCGAGCCCGCCGAGCTGGCGGAGGAGCGGCGGCTGGCGTACGTGGCGATCACGCGGGCGCGGCAGCGGCTGTACCTGAGCCGGGCGATCACCCGGTCGGCGTGGGGGCAGCCGATGACGAACCCGGCGTCCCGGTTCTTCGACGAGGTGCCGTCCGAGCTGCTCGACTGGCGCCGCGAGGAGCCGTCGTCCGCCGCCGAGTCGTCGTTCGGGTCCCCGCGCGCCGCGACCACCTGGGGCCGCCGCTCGCGCTTCGGCGAGGATTCCGCGCAGGCAGGCATCGCGGCCCGCGGCATGCGGTCGACGCCGTTCAAGGGCTGGCAGAACACGGTCGCGCTGAAGCTCGAGGTGGGCGACCGGGTCAACCACGACAAGTACGGGCTCGGCACGGTGGTCGAGGCGTCCGGCGAGGGCCCCCGCGCCACGGCGACGATCGATTTCGGCAGTGCGGGCAAGGTGAAGCTGATGCTGATCGGCAGCGTGCCGATGGTGAAGCTGTAGGTCTGTTCGCCGCGGTGGCGTGCCGTGCGCCGGCCGCCACCGCTGTTGGTTGCTCTGCCGTGCCTGCTGCCGACTGGGCATGCGGTCGGTGCTGTAGGCCCTCTGTGCCGCGGTGGTGTGCCGCTCCCTGGCAGCCACCGCGGTCGGCTGCCTATGGCCGTGCCTGCAGCCAATCGCGGCCGGAGGCCGATGCTTGTCGGTCCTGTTCTCCGGCAGTCACCGCTGGTTGCCTACCTGCGCCGTGTCTGCTGCAGACCGCGGCCTGCGATCCACGCTGTACGCCCTCTGCGCCGCGGTGGTGTGCCCCGCCCCGGCTGCCTATGCCTGCCTGACCACCCGCAACTCCAGCGTGCGCCCGGCCCGTTAACCCGTTCGAGCGAACGTCGATCCCCGCTGCCCGAGCACGCCAAAACTGTCAGACCCCTCCGATACAACTGTCTCGAACGAAAGTTCGAACCCTTGGGAGGTCATGGTGTGGGCAAGCAGTGGTTCCCGTACGTGCGGGCGGGCGTCCTGGAACGCGTCGAGCGCATGGTCGCGCGTGCGGCTCGCGACGGTGCACTACCGGCCGCGGAGGCGCTCGTCGTCCTCGGAGCCTGGCAGGCACTGCTGGAGCGGCACGGCGGGCCGGACGGCCGGTGCGTGCTGTGCCGGCGCACTTCGCGGCGGCTGTGCGGGGTCTGGCAGGTCGCGGTGGCCTACTTCGTGCGGCCGGACGCCCCGTGAACGAGCTCGAGAGGGGCCGTCAGAGGTAGACGCCGCGGGCGGCGAGCCAGGTGCGCGGGTCGACCTTCTTGGTGCCGTTGAGCCACACCTCGAAGTGCAGGTGCGGGCCGGTGCTCTGGCCGCGGTTGCCGATCTCGGCGATCTTCTGGCCGCACTTGACCTTCTGGCCCTCGCGCACCGAGTAGCTGTTCATGTGGCCGTACACCTGCACGGTGCCGTCGTCCAGCTGGATCTTCACCCACAGGCCGAAGCCGCTGGCCGGGCCGGCCTCGATCACGGTGCCGTCGGAGGCGGCGTAGATCGGGGTGCCGATCGAGTTGGCGATGTCGATGCCGTAGTGGCTGGTGCCCCAGCGGGCGCCGAAGCCGGAGGTGTACGTGCCCTTCGCGGGCAGGCAGGTCTTCGGGCGGGCGGCCTCTTCGGCGGCGGCGCGGGCGGCTTCGGCGTCCCGGGCCTGGCGGGCCATCGTGACGTTCTCGCTGTCGGTGAGGCGCTGCACCTCGGCCGACGCGTCCGTGAAGTTGGCCGCGGGAAGGATCTCGGGAGCGCCGGTGGGAGCGTCACCACCGACGGCGAACGACGCGCTGGCGTCCTCGGCGTTGGCCAGCGGGGTCACACCGGCGTCGGAGGTCTGCACGGCCTGGAGGGTCTGTCCTGCGGCGGCAGCGGCGAACGCGCCGGCCGCGACAGCGGCGACGACGACCCGGCCGCGCAGCGCCGACGAAGGCGCGGGGAGCCGGTGGGCGCCCCGGACCCGGACGACGGCGCCGTCCTGAGCGTCGTCGTCGAGTTCCGGGGAAGGAGCTTGGCCGCCGGGGGAGCGGTATCGAGCCAAGTCAGGGCCTTCCGTTGCTCGGGGGGTCAGACCGTAGGCGCCGGGCGGGGGATCCCGGTGGGCAACCGTTCGGGGGGTTGGCTGCCCGTCGCCCACATCGTGACCTGACCGTGATGGGGACCGGGGGACAGTAACGAAGGGATGTGGTCGTCGGCAAGAACCGGCCGCCGTCTGGGCCGAACGTGGGGCGCGGGCCGGCCGTCCAGCAGCGGCGATGACACTGGGTAGAGGGGATATTCCGCCGTTGGTGTGACGTCCGACACGGTTTGTTAGTTCGTGGGGTTCCGGGGGCAACCTCGGAGGCTTGCTAGCGTCGGCGCCGGTGTCGGTAGCGAGACCGCGCGGGCCCGCGATCGTCTGTGAGGCGGTGGTGCCGGGCGCCGGTGTCAGGCACAGGCTGCGGTGCGCCGCGGCTCTCGGACGCCGAGGCCGGCCGTCCCGACCGCTCCTCCGACCCTCGACGACGTGAGAACACATGGACACTGACAGCACCGGCGGCGCGGCTGCCGTGCAGCTCGACGCCATCCCCGACACGGCCGCCGCGGGCCGGTCCCCGTCAGTCGCGGCCTACGTGGTGGGTGCGGTCTCGGCCGTGCTGCTCGCCGTGGGTGCCGCCGTGCCCGTTGTGAACGGCGTGGCGCGGGGTTTCCACAGCGTGCCGTTGCTGGTGGTGCTCGCCGTCGCGCCGATGGCCGTGGTCGCGGTGCTGGCGCTGAAGGGACGCCACCAGACGGCGGCGGGAGTGCTGGCCGCCGTGGCGGCGCTCGCCCCCGGGCGGCTGGTGCTCGACCTGATCCTGCTGACGGACCCGGTCCGCGCCGCGCGCCCGGAGCTGTTCCGGCTGCACTCACTGGCCGACCCCGGCACCGCGCCCGGCCTGTGGCTCCTGCTGGCGGGCCACGTGGCGGCGATCGCCGCGGGGGTGATGGCAACACGAGCCGCTGCCCCGAAGGCGGACACCCCGTGGACGCCGAGGGCCTCCGCCGCAGCCGAGGCCGCCGCCGCCCGCGCCGCCGGAGGCCCTGGCCCGAGCAGCCCCAGCACCGATCCCGTGGCCGATCCCGGCAGCATCGCCCGGACCGCCGACGGTGACGCACCCGGCGGTGCTGCCTCAGTGAACGGGGGAGCCGCAGGCGGCGAGGGCGAGCCGCGCTCGATGGACGAGCCGGCTGCTGGCAGTGCTGACGAGAAGGCGGCTGGTGAGCCGGACGCAGGCAGCGCGGGAGACGCGAACGACCGCGCCGGCGCAATCCCTGCTGTGAAGCCGAACACCGAATACACCGCCCGGATCGGCAGCTCTGGCCGCGCCCCAGACGCCGACTCCGGCGGAGCCGTCACCCCCGCTGACGCCGCTGATCAGGCCTTTGCCCTTGACGATGACTCTGGTCGGGCTTCTGCCTTGGGCGGTGGTTCTGCCGGGGCTGCTGGTGCCCGCCGTGGCCGCGCCCCCGCCGCCGACTCCGGCGGAGCCGTCACCCCCGCCGGCGCCGCTGACCGGGCCTTTGCCCCTGACGACGACTCTGGTCGGGCTTCTGCCTTGGGCGGTGGTTCTGCCGGGGCTGCTGGTGCCCGCCGTGGCCGCGCCCCCGCCGCCAGCCCTGGCCGAGCCGCCACCCGTGCCACCCCGGCTGACCAGCCCGCTGCCTCCGAGGGTGCCTGGCCCGAGGCGGCCGACGTGAGCCGCGCGGGGCTGATCTTCGGGATGTTCGCCGCGGTCGTCGCGGGCGTCGGGGTCATGATGGCGCCCTTCACCTCGACCGACGCGTTCCTGCCCGCGGGCAGCGCGTTCGAGAGCCCGGGCCTCGTCCTCGCCGGCAGTCTGCTGCTCGCCTTCGCGCTGCCCGTCGCCACCGTGTTGCTCGCCGGCTCGGGCACGGCCGTCGCCCGGGGTGGGTTGCTCGGGCTCGGCGTCACCGCCGCCGTCGTCGGGTTGCCGAACCTCGTCTCCGGGCTCAGCCTGCCCGGAGTGCGCCTCGCGGCGGGGCCGATCCTCGTGCTCGTCGGGGCGGCCGGGATGATCGCCGCCGCGTTCCTGCCCACCGCCACCACCCCGGACGCCGCCCAGGACGACGAGGCGGGCGAGATCACCCTGCCCGGCATCCGCCGCCTGCGGATCGTCACCGGCGTCCTCGCCGTGCTCACCTCCGCCGCGGCCATCGCCGGCGCCCTCACGCCCCAGGTGGTCATCACCGAGACCCTCAACGGCCCGCAGAGCCCCTCCCGCTCCGCACTGCTCGTCGCGGGGCTGCTGGTCGGCCTGCTGGGCCTCGTCATGTTCACCGCCGGCCCGGCCGCCTACGCCCGGCCCGCCCTCTCGGTCGCCTGGGTCACGATCCCGCTCGCCGGCACCGCCGTCCTGACCATGGCCGTCACCGCCACCGAGCTGGGCGCCGGCCTCACCCCGGGACCCGGCGTGCTCTGGACCGCGCTCGCGATCGTCGGGTCGGCGATCACCGCCTGCTGCTCCGTCGTCGCGGGCATGGTCGAACGCGACGAGACGACCGACCCGGCCACGGCGTTCGGCGACGGCCCCGCCCTGCCCGGCGCGGACCTGCTCACCCCGCTGGTCGCCGCGGGGATACTCGCCATCGGCGCCTTCGGTACGCCCTCGATCCTCGCGCCGGACTACGTCGAGCCCGCCCTCTGGTCGAGCTTCGGCACCCCCTCGTGGGGCCTGCTGGTCGCGCTGCTCACCGTGCTCGGCGCGTGCGTCCTCGCCCCGCGGTGCCGTCCCGCCCGCGCCGCGGCGCTGCTCGCCGGCGCCGCCTGCGTCGCCGGGCTGCGTGCCGCGGAGTTGCCACTCGTGGGTGATGAGATCGCCGGCGCGCACGCCGGGCTGGGCTGGTGGCTCGCGCTGGGCTGTGCCCTCGCCCTGGTCATCGCCGCCGTTCTGGCCGCGCGTGGCTCGATTCACACCCCGAAACCACGCTCTGGATCCATACGGTGACCGAGTTCACCGGATGCGCCGCCCCGAGCCAAAGCCCAGGTCGCTAGGGTCGTCTCCGTCCGGCAGCATGGTTTGCAACAAGCACCCGCCTGCGGATCGCCCCTCGCGAGACGACCGGTGACTCAGGCGGTGTGTGTCGTCAGGAGACTGGAGTAGTGGACCTCTACGAATACCAGGCGAAGGACCTCTTCGCCGCCCACGGCGTGCCGGTACTGCCCGGCGCCGTAGCGAGCACCCCGGAAGAAGCCCAGGCCGCCGCCGAGAAGATCGGTGGACAGGTCGTCGTCAAGGCCCAGGTGAAGACCGGTGGCCGCGGCAAGGCCGGTGGCGTGAAGCTCGCCAAGGACCCGGCCGAGGCCAAGGAGAAGGCCGAAGCCATCCTCGGCCTCGACATCAAGGGCCACATCACGCACCGCGTGCTGGTGACCGAGGCGTCCGACATCGCGGAGGAGTACTACTTCTCCTTCCTGCTGGACCGCGCCAACCGCACCTTCCTGGCCATGGCGTCCGCCGAGGGCGGCATGGAGATCGAGCAGCTGGCCGTGGAGCGGCCCGAGGCGCTCGCCAAGGTGCCGGTCGACGCGATCGCCGGTGTCGACAAGGCCAAGGCGCTGGAGATCCTGACCCAGGGCAACTTCCCCGAGGCCATCCGCGACCAGGCGGCCGACGTGGTCGTCAAGCTGTGGGAGACCTTCGTGGCCGAGGACGCCACCCTGGTCGAGGTCAACCCGCTGGTCCGCGACCCGCAGGACAAGATCGTCGCCCTCGACGGCAAGGTCACCCTGGACGAGAACGCCGCCTTCCGCCAGCCGAAGCAGGAAGAGCTCGTCGACAAGCAGACCGAGGACCCGCTGGAGGCCAAGGCCAAGGCGAAGGACCTCAACTACGTCAAGCTCGACGGCGAGGTCGGCATCATCGGCAACGGCGCGGGCCTGGTCATGTCCACCCTGGACGTGGTCGCCTACGCCGGTGAGAAGCACGGCGGCGTCAAGCCCGCCAACTTCCTCGACATCGGCGGTGGCGCCTCGGCCGAGGTCATGGCCGCCGGCCTGGACGTCATCCTGAACGACCCGGCCGTCAAGTCGGTGTTCGTCAACGTCTTCGGTGGCATCACCGCGTGCGACGCGGTCGCGACCGGCATCGTCGAGGCCCTCAAGATCCTGGGCGACGAGGCCACCAAGCCGCTCGTGGTCCGGCTCGACGGCAACAACGTCGAGGAAGGCCGCCGGATCCTCAACGAGGCCAACCACCCGCTGGTCACGCAGGTGGACACCATGGACAACGCAGCGGACAAGGCTGCCGAGCTGGCCGCGGCAGGAGCGTAAGAGACATGTCGATCTTCCTCGATTCCAGCAGCAAGATCATCGTTCAGGGCATCACCGGGTCCGAGGGCACCAAGCACGCGACCAAGATGCTGCAGGCCGGCTCGAACATCGTCGGCGGCGTGAACGCCCGCAAGGCGGGCCAGACCGTCACCATCGCGGGCAAGGACCTCACCGTGTTCGGCACGGTCGAGGAGGCCATGAAGGAGACCGGCGCCGACGTGTCGGTCATCTTCGTGCCGCCGAAGTTCGCCAAGGACGCGGTCATCGAGGCCATCGACGCCGAGATCCCGCTCGCCGTGGTGATCACCGAGGGCATCCCGGTGCACGACTCGGCCTACTTCTGGGCCCACGCGGTCGCCAAGGGCAACAAGACCCGCATCATCGGCCCGAACTGCCCGGGCGTCATCTCGCCGGGCAAGTCCAACGCGGGCATCATCCCGGCCAACATCACCGGCCCTGGCAAGATCGGCCTGGTGTCGAAGTCGGGCACGCTGACCTACCAGATGATGTACGAGCTGCGTGACATCGGCTTCTCCACCGCCGTCGGCATCGGTGGCGACCCGGTCATCGGCACCACGCACATCGACGCTCTGGAGGCCTTCCAGGCCGACCCGGAGACCGAGGTCATCGTCATGATCGGTGAGATCGGTGGCGACGCCGAGGAGCGGGCCGCGGCCTACATCAAGGAGAACGTGACCAAGCCGGTCGTCGGCTACGTCGCGGGCTTCACCGCCCCCGAGGGCAAGACGATGGGTCACGCGGGCGCGATCGTGTCCGGCTCGGCCGGCACCGCGCAGGCGAAGAAGGAGGCCCTCGAGGCCGCGGGCGTGAAGGTCGGCAAGACGCCGTCCGAGACCGCCGCGCTGGCCCGGGAGCTGTACGAGAACCTGCACTGACCTAGCGGTCCACACGCCGGCCGGGCACCGTTCGCGGTGCCCGGCCTGCGTGCTTCCCGGCCCCCGAAATTCGACGCAACCGTTTGCCGCCCCGGCACGTCGGATAGCCGGATGGGGTGACCGGGAACCCCGGGACGTGTTGCATCGTTCCCGGACATATCGGCACCCCGGTTCGGGCGAAGACAGGAGAGCAAGCGCGATGACGTTCCCCAGTGGTGGACCGGGATACCCGCAGCAGGGCGGCGGTGGCCAGCCCCCGGGGACCGGCGGGTTCCCCCAGCAGCAGCCCCCGGCGCAGCAGGGCCCGAGCCTGTCGCCGGCGAACCTGAGCATGATCCTGACGCTGTTCATCGCCCTGCTGGGCCTGGTGAACTACTTCATCGGCTTCTCCGAGGAAGCGCAGGGCGCCGACCAGCCGGTCCTGTTCCTGCTCGTGGGCGGCCTGCTGGCCGGCCTGGCGGTGCTGCCGAGGGGCCCGCGGACGCTCCCGTTCGCGGTGCTGTTCAGCGTGCTCGGCGCGCTCACCGCGATCCTGGTGGTCGTGCACATCCCGGAGCAGGCCGAGACCCCGGGCATCTACACGGTGATCCTGATCCTCGGCATCCTGCAGATGCTGGTCGCGGTCGCGGCGCTGCTGTTCGACGCGGGTGTGCTGAAGATGCCGCAGCCGCAGCAGCCGCAGTACGGCCAGCCCTACGGTCAGCCGGGCCAGTTCGGCCAGGGCCCCGGTGAGCAGAAGGGCGGCCCGTCGGGCACCCAGTACGGCCCGCCGGTGACGCCGCCGCAGCAGCAGTCCACGGTGTACGCCCCGCAGCAGGGCCAGTTCTACAACCCGGCGGCCAAGCCCGAGGGCCAGCAGGGCCAGCACCCCGGCACCCCGCCCGGTGGCAGCCCCCAGGGTTGATCTTCCGCGCAGGAGCGCCCCTTCCCGGTCCGGGAAGGGGCGCTTTTCAGTTCGCGTGTGACACCGCCCTCGTGTGGCTTAACCCGCATGAGGGAGGAACGGCGTGGCTCACCCGGGCGGAGCAGTGTTGGTGCGAGGGTGCGAAGCATGCAGGTGCTCACCTCGTACCGCCGATCCGGGAAAGGGGTGACGGACCCGGGACACCGGGGCGAGCGCTCACCGGTCGTCCGGGCGAGGGTGTTCGCCGCGGCGGTCCTCGGTCCCATCGTCGCCGGGTACGTCGTGGTCGCGGCCCTGTTCGGGCTGGTCACGGCCATGGCCCCGGCGGGGGAGTCCGCGATCGGCGGGGTGCTGCGTGCGGCCGGGCCGGGCTGGCTCGCCGCCTACCAGGTGCCCGTGGAGATCGCCGGGCGCCCGCTCGGCGTGCTGCCGTTGCTGGCGACGATCGGCGCGCTGGCGCTGGTCGCCCGGTCGGCGGCGACCGCGACGCGGCGTCTCGGCTATGCCGAGCCCGGCGCGACCGTGCCGTTGATCGCCGCGGTGACCAGCGGGCACGCGCTCGCCGGGCTGGGGATCGCGTTGTTCGACGACAGCGCCGGAGTGCGCGTCGAGCCGCTGTCCGCGTTCGCCGTGCCCGCGGTTCTCGCGGGTGTCGCCGCCGCGGCCGGAGCGGCGTCGCAGTCCGGTGGCGCGGCAGCTGTCCACGACTACCTGGACCCGCTCGCGGTGCGCGGGCTGCGTGCCGGCGCGCTGGGCCTGGCCGGGCTGCTCGCGGTCGGCGCGCTCGTGCACACCGTTGCGCTGGTCCTCGCCTCGGGCACGATCCGCCAGCTGTTCGCGGCGAACGCGCCGGGGTTCGGCAGCGGCGCCGGGATGCTGTTGCTGTCGCTGGGGTACCTGCCCAACGCGGTCGTCGGCGGCCTGGCCTTCGTCACCGGTCCTGGCTTCTCGATCGGGTCGTTCTCGGCAGGCGCGTTCTCGTTCACCGGCGGTCCGGTGCCCGGCCTGCCGGTGCTGGCCGGCGTTCCCGAGCACGCGGCGCCCTGGTGGCCGGTCCTCATGCTGCTGCCGGCCGGGGTCGGCGCGCTGCTCGGCTGGTCGCTGCGCCGCGCCGACGAGAACCCGCTCGCCCGGCTGCGGATCGTCGGCATCGCGGGCGCGCTCGTCGGGTTCGGATGTGTGTTGCTCGGCACTCTCGCCGGCGGCAGGCTCGGCGGCGGCGCGTTCGACCCGGTGAGCATCCCGGTCGGGCTGGTGTCCGTCGCCGCGTTCGGCTGGATCGCGGTGCCCGGCGGTCTGATCGCCTGGTTCGCCGGCCCCCACGCGCGTCCCGAGCCCGCGCCCGAGCCGGAAGAACCCGAGGTGGAGCCCGAAATCGAGGCCGAATTGGAGAACCTCGACGCCGAGCTCGAAGAGCTGGAATCCGAGGCCGAGGAAGAGGCCGGGGAGCCTGCTGAGGAGGACCCGGAATTGGACTCCGAAGAGGAGCCCGAGGACGAGCCGGACGACAGCGAGGAGCAACCGCCCACCGACGGGAAGCCCGACGAGCCCAGTTAGTCTGGTCGGGACATAGGCACGGGCGAAGGAGAGGCGTTGAACTCCAGCCGGTTGGAACTGCCCGTCCCGGTCAAGCTGGTGGTGCTCGCCTCCGGATCGGGCACGCTGCTGCAGTCGCTCCTGGACGCGACCGAGCGCATCGACTTCCCGGCGAAGATCGTCGCCGTCGGCACGGACCGCACGGGCGTCGAGGCGCTGGCTCGCGCCGAGCGCGCCGGGGTGCCGTACTTCACCGTCCGGCTGAGCGACCACCCGGACCGCGACGCCTGGGACAAGGCCCTCACCGAGGCGGTCGCCGCCTACGAGCCGGACCTGGTCGTGTCGGCCGGCTTCCTGAAGATCCTGGGGACGAACTTCCTCACGCGCTTCCCGAACCGCGTGATCAACACCCACCCGGCCCTGCTGCCGTCGTTCCCGGGGATGCACTCCGTGGCCGACGCGCTGGAGCTGGGCGTCAAGCTGACCGGCTGCACGGTGCACTTCGTGGACGCCGGGGTCGACACGGGTCCGATCATCGCCCAGGAGGCGGTGGCGGTCGAGCCGGACGACGACGAGGACAGGCTGCACGAGCGGATCAAGGTCGTGGAACGACGGCTGCTCGTGGACGTGGTGGAACGACTCGGCCGGGCCGGTGCCACGGTCGAGGGACGGAAGGTGAGGTTGCGGTGACGGTGGAAGACCGGCGTCCGGTGAAGCGCGCGCTGATCGGCGTTTCGGACAAGACGGGCCTGCTGGAGCTGGGCACCGCGCTGCACGCGGCGGGTGTGGAGATCGTTTCCACCGGCGGCACGGCGAAGGCGCTGGCCGACGCCGGGGTGCCGGTCACGCCGGTCGAGCAGGTCACCGGGTTCCCGGAGTCGTTCGACGGGCGCGTGAAGACGCTGCACCCGCGGGTGCACGCGGGCCTGCTGGCCGACCGCGACCGGCCCGAGCACGTCGAGCAGCTGCGTGAGCTGGACATCGCGCCGTTCGACCTGCTGGTCGTCAACCTCTACCCGTTCCGGGAGACCGTCGCCTCGGGCGCGAGCCCCGAGGACTGCGTGGAGAACATCGACATCGGCGGTCCGGCGATGGTCCGCGCCGCGGCGAAGAACCACAACAACGTGGCCGTCGTGGTCGACCCGGCCCGCTACGACTGGGTGCTGGAGCAGGTACGCGCCGGCGGCTTCGCGCTGGCCGACCGCAAGCGCCTGGCAGCCCAGGCGTACGCGCACACCGCGAGCTACGACATCGCGGTCGCGTCGTGGTTCGCCAACGCCTACGCCCCGGCCGACGACTCCGGCTTCCCCGACTTCACCGGCGCCACCTGGGAGCGCGGCGAAGTGCTGCGCTACGGCGAGAACCCGCACCAGCGCGCCGCGGTCTACCGGCACTGGCGCGGCGGGCTGGCGCACGCCGAGCAGCTGCACGGCAAGGCCATGTCCTACAACAACTACGTCGACACCGACGCCGCGCGCCGGGCCGCCTACGACTTCGAGGGCCCCGCGGTCGCGATCATCAAGCACGCCAACCCGTGCGGCATCGCGGTCGGCCTGGACATCGCCGAGGCGCACCGCAAGGCCCACGCGTGCGACCCGGTGTCGGCCTACGGCGGCGTGATCGCGGCGAACCGGCCGATCACCCGTGCGGCCGCCGAGCAGATCGCCGAGGTGTTCACCGAGGTCGTGCTCGCGCCGGACTTCGAGGACGAGGCGCTGGACGTGCTCAAGCGCAAGAAGAACGTGCGTCTGCTGAAGCTGCCCGCGCTGACCGACGCGGACCCGATCGAGTTCCGGCCGATCTCCGGCGGCGTGCTCGTGCAGACCGTCGACCGGATCGACGCGCCCGGCGACTCGCCGGCGAACTGGACGCTGGCCACCGGCGAGGCCGCCGACGCCGACACGCTCGCGGACCTGGTGTTCGCGTGGCGGGCGATCCGCGCGGTGAAGTCGAACGCGATCCTGCTGGCCAGCGGCGGTGCGACGGTCGGCGTCGGCATGGGGCAGGTCAACCGCGTCGACTCGTCCCGGCTGGCCGTGCAGCGCGCCGGTGACCGGGTCAAGGGCGCGGTGGCCGCGTCCGACGCGTTCTTCCCGTTCCCGGACGGGCTGCAGGTGCTGATCGACGCCGGCGTGAAGGCCGTCGTCCAGCCCGGTGGCTCGGTGCGGGACGCCGAGGTGATCGCGGCGGCCGAGGAGGCCGGCGTGACGCTGTACCTGACGGGCACGCGCCACTTCGCCCACTGACGGCTCAGAGCCGGGTGGCGGTCCCGGTGATCGTCACCCGCTCGTCGCCGGGGTGGACGTCGACGAGCAGTTCGCTGCGCCGCCCCATGTCCTCGCCCTGCACGATCGTGAGGCGCCGGGGTTCGGTGACCTTGCCGAGGGCTTTCAGGTAGCCGCCGAAGGCCGCGGCTGCCGCGCCCGTCGCGGGGTCCTCGACGACGCCGCCGACCGGGAACGGGTCGCGGGCGTGCACGACGTTCTCGTCTTGCGCGTGGAACAGGTGCACGGTGGTCCAGCCGTGCTCGCGCATCACGCCCGCGAGGCGGTCGAAGTCGTAGTCGAGGCGGGCCAGGCGGTCCCGGGTGGCGGCGGCGAGCACGAGGTGGTCGTTGCCTGCGAAGGCGACGTGCGGCGGCCAGGCCGGGTCGAGGTCGTCGCGGGACCAGCGGAGCGCGTCCAGAGTCTGGCTCAGTTCGTCCTCGGTGGCGGGCCGGGAGCGGGCGGGGACGCTGGTGAAGCCGGCGGTGATCGCGTCTCCGCCGCTGGTCCGGAGCGTGATCGGGCCGGCTGGGGTGTCGAAGAGCAGGTCGCCGGTGCCCGTCCGTTCGGCGAGCGCGACCGCGGTGGCGATGGTGGCGTGCCCGCAGAAGGCGACCTCGGCCAGCGGGCTGAAGTAGCGCACGCGGTAGTGGCGGGGGCCGTCCGGGATGGCGAAGGCGGTCTCCGAGTAGCCGACGTCCGCGGCGATCTTCTGCATGTCGTTGTCGGTGAGCCCGGTGGCGTCGAGGACGACACCGGCCGGGTTGCCGCCGGTGGGGTCGCTGCTGAACGCGGTGTAGCGGAGGACCTCGGTCATGAGGTCGATTCTGCCGGATGGAGGGGCGCGATGGTCGGTATTATCATACCGTCCAAACAATACCGTTCCCTGAACAAGAGGTACCCGTGATCGAACTGAAGACGCCTGCGGAGATCGAGCGCATGCACGTGACCGGGCGTTTCGTGGCCGAGGTGCTCACCGAGGTCGGCAGGCTCGCCGACGTAGGCGTCAACCTCCTGGACCTGGAGCACCACGTCCGCGGCATGATCAAGCGGCGCGGGGCCGAGTCCTGCTACTGGGACTACGCTCCGTCGTTCGGCGAGGGCCCGTTCCGCAACGTCATCTGCCTGTCGGTCAACGACGCCGTCCTGCACGGCCTCCCGCACGACTACACGCTGCGTGACGGCGATGTGCTCACCGCGGACCTCGCGGTGACCATCGACGGCTGGGCGGCCGACTCGGCGCGCACGGTCGTCGTCGGGACCGCGGCCGAGGAGGACCTGCGGATCATCCGCGCCACCGAGGAGGCGCTGGAGGCCGCGATCGAGGCGGCCCGCCCCGGCAACCGCCTCGGTGACATCTCGGCGGCGATCGGGTCCGTGGCCGAGGCGTACGGCTACCCGGTGAACACCGAGTTCGGTGGTCACGCCATCGGCCGCACCATGCACGAGGACCTCCATGTCCCCAACAAGGGCCGGGCGGGCCGCGGTCTGAAGCTCCGGCCCGGGCTGACCCTCGCGCTCGAACCGTGGTTCGCGCGCACCACCGACCGCATCGTCCACGACCCCGACGGCTGGACGATCCGGTCGGCCGACGGCTCCCGCACGGCGCACTCCGAGCACACGGTCGCCATCACCGAGGACGGCCCGCTGGTGCTCACCCGGCGTGACGAGGAGGGCCGCACCTCGGCTTGACATCGCACAGGTGTTCGAGGCAAACTAGGCGCATCGAACAGCAGTTCGAACAGTCGCCGGCTTCCCCACGGTGACGTCCGCAGGTTCTCGCAGGCGCGTCGTGGGGAGGTGGCATGTCGGTCGCGACACTGGCAGCTCTGCCCGGGGTGAGCACGGCGAGCGGAGTGGCCGCCGCGGCGGAGCACGCCCAGCTGACCGGGCGCGTCCTGCCGGTGCTGCCGGAGTTGCGCCGCCTGCTGCCGTCGGCGGGCCTGCGGCGCGGGAGCACGATCGCGGTGCGCGGATCGACGTCGTTGCTCCTGGCGCTGCTGGCCGAGGCGACGGCGACCGGATCGTGGGCCGCGGCGGTGGGGATGCCGGACCTCGGTCTGGTGGCCGCCGCGGAACTCGGGGTCGAGGTGAGCCGGCTCGCGCTGGTGCCGCGGCCAGGGGCCGAGTTCGCCGCGGTCACCGGCGCGCTGCTGGACGGGGTGGACGTGGTGGCGGTCGCCGCTCGGGGCGCGGCGCCGCAGGAGGCACGGCGCCTTTCGGCGCGGGCACGGCACCGGGGCGCCGTGCTGCTCTCCCTCGGGCCGTGGCCAGGCGCCGAGGTGGAGCTGAACTGCGTGGCCGGCCGCTGGGCCGGTCTCGAAGGCGGGCACGGGTACCTGCGTGAGCGGCGGGTCCGTGTCCAGGGTGCCGGCCGGGGCGCGGCGACGCGGCCCCGGCGGGCGGATCTGCTGCTGCCGGGGTCTGCGGGGGCCCCGGCAGCAGCACCCGAGCCGGTGCTCGAACTGGCCAGGGAGGTGGGCTGATGCGCGGCGATCTTCCGGGGACGAGCGCCGTTGCTTCGGGCCACGGGCCGAGGCGCGCAGGCGGCTCGGGAACGGCGGTGGCGCGGCGCGGCGCCACCGGCGGGGCGGTGCGCCGCGGGGCTGCCGGTGGGGTGGTGTGCTGCGGGGCTGCTGGCCGTGCGGTGTGCTGTGGCGCGGCCGGTGGGGTGGTGTGCTGCGGGGCTGCCGGCGGGATGGCCTGCCGTGGCGCGGCCGGCGGGGTGTGCCGCGGGGTCGCCCGGCGCGGGAGGTGCGCCGGGCGGCCCCGGTCGGCCGGATCGCGAGTCCTGCTTTCGGTGGCGCGAGTTCTGCACTCCCGCCCGGGAGTTCTGCCTTCGGTGGCGCGAATTCCGCGCTCGGGCGCGCCAGTCCTGCCCACGGGTGGGCGGGCGCCGGATCGCGGCGCGCGAGTCCCGCAGTGTGGTGCGCGAATTCCGCGCTCGGGCGTGCGAGCGGCGCGAGCTCGAAACCCCAAGCCGGCGCAACGCCCCGGCGGTGCGAGGAGCGCGCTATGTCCACTGTAGACAAACCGCCGCGCATGCTGGTTCTCTGGTGCCCGGACTGGCCCGCGGTCGCCGCGTGCCTGGCCGACGGCGCGCCCCTGCACCTGCCTGCCGCGGTGTTCCACGCCAACCGCGTCGTCGCGTGCACCGCTGTCGCCAGGGCGGCCGGCATCCGGCGCGGCATGCGCCGCCGGGACGCGCAGTCCCGCTGTCCGGAACTCCAGGTCTTCGGCCCGGACGAGGACCGCGACGCGCGCCTCTTCGAGCCGGTCGCGGCCGCCGTGGAGGAGCTGGTCGTCGGGGTCGAGGTGGTCCGCCCCGGCCTGGTCGCGGTGCCCGCCGACGGCGCGTCCGGCTACTTCGGCGGCGAGCTGCGCCTCGCGGAACTGCTCGTCGAGCACGTCTCCCACCAGGTGGAGTGCCAGATCGGGATCGCCGACGGCTTGTTCGCCGCGACGCTGGCCGCCCACCGGTCCCGCATCGTCGACCGCGACCGGGCCGCCGACTTCCTCGCGCCCCTGCCGGTCGACGAGCTGGATCAGCCGACCGCCGACCGCGCCGAGCTGGTGGACCTGTTGCGCCGCCTGGGTTTGCGCACGCTCGGCGCGTTCGCCGACCTCGCCGAACGGGACGTCGCCGCACGGTTCGGCCGCGCGGGCCTGATCGCGCACCGGCTGGCGCGCGGTCTCGACGAACGGCCACCGCACCGGCGACGGCCGCCGCCCGAGCTCACCGTCACCAAGGCCTTCGACCCGCCGCTGGACCGGGTCGACGCCGCGGCGTTCATGGCCCGCACCCTCGCCGAGCGGTTCCACGGCGGCCTGGCCCGGCACGGCCTGGCCTGCACGCGCCTCGGCATCTACGCCACCACCGAGAACGGCGAGGAACTGAGCCGCGTGTGGCGGTGCGCGGAACCGCTGACGCCGCAGGGCATCGCGGACCGCGTGCGCTGGCAGTTCGAGGGCTGGCTGCGCGCCGCGCCCGGCGAACGGCCCAGCGCCGGGGTGGAACGGCTGCGGCTGGCACCCGAGGAGACCGTCGAAGGGCACTCGCTGCAGCTGGGGCTGTGGCAGGAGGGCCTGCGCGGCCTGTCCGACGAGACCACCGAGCGGGCCGGCCGCGCGCTGGTGCGGGTGCAGGGCCTGCTCGGCCCGGACAGCGTCTTCACCGCGGTGCTCGACGGCGGCCGCGGCCCGGCCGAGCGCGTCCGGCTGGTGCCGTGGGGCGACCCGCGGACCGCGCAGAGCCCGCAGGACGTGCCGTGGCCGGGACGGCTGCCCGCGCCGTCCCCGGCCACGGTCTACGCGCAGCCGCTGCCCGCGCGCGTCCTCGACGCCTCGGGCGCGGAGGTGCACATCACGCGGCGGCGGGAGCTTTCCGCACCACCGCACCGGGTTTCGGTGGGCGACGGCCCGCCGCGGGAGGTCCTGGACTGGGCAGGCCCGTGGCTGGTCGACGCGCACTGGTGGACGCCGGGTGGTGACGGGGTGCGCACCCGGGTGCAGGCGGTGCTGGCCGGGGAACCGGAAACGGTGGTGCTGCTGACGAGAGTGGGCGGATCGAGTCCGCATTGGACAGTGGAGGGAGTGTACGACTGATGGACGACGAGTACTTCCGGGACCTGCAGCACTGGCTGGCCCTGCCGCGCAAGGTGGTCGAGTCGCTCGACCCGGTCGAGGACGAGCAGATGCTGCTGCCGATCCCGGTGCCGCGCCGCCCGGTGGACTGATGGGCTTCAACAACCCGCCCGTCCCCTGGGAGGAGCTGGAGCGCAGGCTGGCGGGCAGACCGGAGACGGCCGACGGCGGGGACAGCCCCGCCTGGAGCCGGAAACGGGAGGGCTACGTCCGGCCGAGCACCGTCGAGGCCCCGCGCGGGGACGACCACGCGGGCGGGCGGCGCCGGGTGCCCTACGCCGAGCTGCACTGCCACTCCAACTTCAGCTTCCTGGACGGCGCGAGCCACCCCGAGGAGCTGGTCGAGGAGGCGGCGCGGCTGGGGCTCGACGCGATCGCGCTCACTGACCACGACGGCATGTACGGCGTGGTGCGGTTCGCCGACGCGGCGCGCGACCTGGGCGTGCGCACGGTGTTCGGCACCGAGCTGAGCTTCGGCCTGTCCGGCCCGCAGAACGGCGTCGCCGACCCGGAGGGCGAGCACCTGCTCCTGCTCGCCAAGCAGCAGGACGGTTATGCCGCCTTGTGCCGGGCGATCACCGCGGGGCAGCTCGCCGGGCACGACCACGCCGCGTCGGCGGACCGGGCGGAGAAGGGCCGCCCGGTGTACGACCTGGACGCCGTCGCGAGCGAGGTCGCGGGCAAGGTCGTGGTGCTCACCGGCTGCCGCAAGGGCGCGGTCCGGACAGCGCTGGCCCGCGGCGGCCCGGAGGCGGCCGGACGCGAACTGCGCCGGCTGCGCGACCGGTTCGGCTCGGTGTACGTCGAGCTGACCGACCACGGCTACCCCGAGGACGGGGTGCACAACGACGTCCTCGCCGCGCTGGCCGCCGAGCAGGGCCTGCCGACCGTGGCCACCACCGCCGCCCACTACGCCACCCCGGACCGGGGACGGCTGGCCGGCGCGATGGCCGCGATCCGCGCCCGCCGCGGCCTCGATGACATGGCGGGCTGGCTGCCCGCGTCCGGCATGTCGTTCCTGCGGTCCGGTGAGGAGATGGCGCAGCGGTTCGCGCGTTACCCCGGCGCGGTGCAGCGGGCCGCGCTGCTCGGGCTGGAGTGCGCCTTCGACCTGAAGCTGGTCGCGCCCGAGCTGCCGCCCTACGACGTCCCCGCCGGCTACACCGAGGCGTCCTTCCTGCGTGAGGAGGTCTACCGCGGCGCCGCGCACCGCTACCGCGACCGGCCGGAGGCGCTGGACCAGATCGAGCACGAGCTGCGGATCATCGAGCAGCTGGGCTTCCCCGGCTACTTCCTCATCGTCTGGGACATCGTCGAGTTCTGCCGTCAGAACAACATCCTGTGCCAGGGCCGCGGCTCGGCGGCGAACTCCGCGGTCTGCTACGCGCTCGGCATCACCAAGGTCGACTCGGTGCGCTGGAAACTGCTGTTCGAACGCTTCCTCGCGCCGGACCGGGACGGCTACCCGGACATCGACCTGGACATCGAGTCCGACCGCCGCGAGGAGGTGATCCAGTACGTCTACCGCAAGTACGGGCGCACTCGCACCGCGCAGGTGGCGAACGTGATCACCTACCGCGCCAAGTCCGCGATCCGGGACGCGGCAAGGGCTTTCGGGTACTCGCCCGGCCAGCAGGACGCGTGGAGCAAGCAGATCGACCGCTGGGGCCCGCTGCACGACACCAAGGACGACACCGATCACGACATCCCGCTGCCGGTGCTGCAGGTGGCCGCCGCGCTGGAGGACTTCCCGCGGCACCTGGGCATCCACTCCGGCGGCATGGTGATCTGCAACCGGCCGGTGAGCGAGGTGTGCCCGATCGAGTGGGCGCGCATGGCCGACCGCAGCGTGCTGCAGTGGGAGAAGGACGACTGCGCCTCCGTCGGTCTGGTCAAGTTCGACCTGCTCGGCCTCGGCATGCTCTCCGCGGTGCACTACATGCTCGACCTGGTGCGCGAGTTCGAGGGCGTCGAGGTCGACCTCGCGAACCTGGACCTGGAGGACCAGGAGGTCTACCGGATGCTGCAGCGCGCGGACGCGATCGGCGTGTTCCAGGTGGAGAGCCGGGCGCAGATGGCGACCCTGCCGCGGCTGAAGCCGAAGACGTTCTACGACCTGGCGATCGAGGTCGCGCTCATCCGGCCCGGCCCGATCCAGGGCGGCTCGGTGCACCCCTACATCCGGCGCGCCACGAAGAAGGAGAAGTGGCGGCACGACCACCCACTGCTGTCCAACGCGCTGGACAAGACCTTGGGGGTGCCGCTGTTCCAGGAACAGATGATGCAGATCGCCCTGGACGTCGCGAACTTCACCGCCGCCGAGGCCGACGAGCTGCGGCACGCGATGGGCTCGAAGCGGTCCACGCGGAAGATGGAGCGGCTGCGGGAACGGTTCTACGACGGCGCCCGGCGCAACGGCCTCGACGACGAGCTGATCGCGCGGATCTTCCACAAGCTGATGGCGTTCGCCAACTTCGGCTTCCCGGAGAGCCACGCGCTGAGCTTCGCCTACCTGGTGTTCGCCAGCGCCTACTTCAAGCGCTACCACCCGGCGGCGTTCTGCGCGGCGCTGCTGCGGGCCCAGCCGATGGGGTTCTACTCGCCGCAGTCGCTGGTCGCCGACGCCCGACGGCACGGCATCACGGTGCACGGCCCGGACATCAACGCGAGCCTGCCGCACGCGACGCTCGAACCCGGGGAGTCCGGGTTGGCGGTGCGGATCGGGCTGGCCACGGTGCGGATGATCGGGCAGAAGCTCGCCGAGGAGATCGTGGCGGAACGGCAGCGGGGCGGGGCGTTCGCCGACATGGCCGACCTGGCGCGGCGCGTGCGGCTGACCACGCCGCAGATCGAGGCGTTGGCGACGGCGGGGGCGTTCGGCCGGTTCGGCGAGATCGACGGCGACCGGCGGCGCGCGCTGTGGGCGGCCGGGGCGGTGGCGCAGGAACGGCCGGAGAAGCTGCCGGTCACGCTGGCCGGGGCGCACGCGCCGACGCTGCCCGGCATGGACCACATCGACGAGGCGGTCGCCGACGTGTGGGCGACCGGGCTGTCGCCGGACAGCTTCCCGACGGAGTTCATCCGCGAGCGGCTGGACGCGCTGGGCGTGGTGCCCGCCGCAAAACTGATGGACGTCGAAGACGGCGCCCGGGTGCTGATCGGCGGAGCGGTGACGCACCGCCAGCGCCCGGCGACCGCGGGCGGGGTCACGTTCCTGAACATCGAGGACGAGACAGGGATGGTCAACGTCGTGTGCAGCGCCGGGTTGTGGCGCCGGTACCACCGGGTGGCGCGGGGCAGCGCGGCGATGCTGATCCGCGGGGTGGTCGAACGGGCGGACGGGGTGGTGAGCGTGCGCGCGGACCGGTTGCAGCACCTGTCGATGCGGGTGCCGTCGAAGTCGCGGGACTTCCGGTGAACGGCCTGCCGATCACCGACGCGCGCGGGAACACCCTGGTCAGCGTGCGGTTCGGGGTGTCGACGGATCCCGCGGTGCCGATGCCGCTCGCGCTGGTGGTCGTCGAGGTGGACGAGCGTGTGCTGCTCGTGTTCGACCGGCGGCGCGGGCAGTGGGAGCTGCCCGGCGGGATGATCGAACCGGGGGAGACGTCGCACCACGCCGCGGTCCGGGAACTGGCCGAGGAGACCGGGATCGTCGTGACCGGGCTGCGGTTCGCCGCCGTGGCCCGGTTCGTGCTGAGCGACCCGGCGCGCCGCGAGTACGCCGCGGTCTACCGGACGGGGTTCGCGACCGAGCCCGCGGTGACGCCGCGGGAGGACGAGGTCTCCGCGATCGCGTGGTGGAACCCGCGCACGCCCCTGCTGCGGGACCAGGGCGTGCTGGACGCCGAGATCGCCCGGCGGGTCACCGGGTTGAGCTGAGGGCGCGGACCGCCGAGGTCTCCTCGCGCCACACCAGGCTCCACTCCACCGGTGGCGCGTCCGAGAACGGCACGAACGCCAGGTTCGGGCGCGCGAAGTACCGCGTCGCGTGCTCGGCGAGCGGGCTGATGCCCTCACCGGCTTCGACGGCGAGGAACAGTTCCTGGATCGTCCCGGGCGCGCGGCCGAGTTCGATGGGACGGCCCGCGGGCGTGGTCCACGGCAGCTGTGGCGGCCAGACGGCGCGGAGCACGGTGTCGCGCGCCAGGTCCTCCAGCGACACGGATTCCTTGCGGGCGAAGGGATGTTTCGCGGCCACGGCCAGCACCAGCGGCTCGGTGTGCACCACCACCCCCGGTTCCGGCAGCAGCGTGACCAGGGCGTCGACGTCGCCGTCCCGCAGCGACCGCAGGGGATCGTCGAACGCGGCTTCCTTGACCTGGACGTGGAAGCCCTGTGCGCGAACGGTTTCCAGCCGGTCCGCGATGAGGTCGGCCACCGCGGGCGCCGCGAAACCCAGGCGCAGCACGGTGTTCCGCTCGCGCCCGGCGGCTCTGGCCCGCTCGAACGCCTCCTGGATCTGCCGGTGGGCGGGCGCGACCTCGTCCCGCAGCCGCTGCCCGATGGCGGTCAGGGCGACCCGCCGGCTGGTCCGGTCGAACAGCCGCGCGCCGATTCGCCGTTCCAGCGTGCGGATCGTCTGGCTGACCCGCGCCTGCGAGACGCGCAGCAGCTCGGCTGTGCGGCCGAAGTGCAGTTCCTCGGCGAGCACGAGGAAGATCTCGATGTCCCGCCGCTCCACATCCATAACACCCAGGTTATCGATCGCGCCCGGTTTTGTCGTTGGTCGGCGCGTTCGGGACGGCGAGAGTGAAGGCATGAACTTGATCCGCGCCACCGAAGCCGAAGTCCTCGCCGACGCCCCGGGCAGCCGCATCACGCTGCTCACCGACACGGACACGCTGACCAGCAACCGGGCGACGTTCGAGCCCGGCGCCACCGGCGCGCCGCCGCACTTCCACACCAAGGCCACCGAAGTCTTCTTCGTGCTGAGCGGCCGCCTGGACGTCCTGCTCGACGAGGAGGTGGTCACCCTCGGGGAAGGCGACTTCCTCACCGTGCCGCCGCGGGTGCCGCACGCCTTCGCGCCCGCGGCCGGTTCTCCCGCGGACGTGCTCGTGACCTTCACGCCCGGGATGGACCGGTTCGACTACTACCGGCTGCTGCACCGGGTCAACCGCGGCGAGGCGGACCCGCGGGAGATCCGGGAGTCGCAGGAGCGCTACGACAACCACTACGTCGACAGCCAGGTCTGGCGGGTGTGATTAGCTCGCCGGATGGAGATCGCCGAGGACTACCGGGACGCCGTGCTGCCTGGGACGACGTGGGAGAAGCGGCAGTTCAGCCGGTGTGACTTCAGCGGCGCAGACCTGCGCCGGCTGGTCACGCAGGGCTGCACGTTCGACGAGTGCGACTTCTCCGGCGCGGACCTGGGGGAGTCCCGGCACCAGGCGTCGGCGTTCCGGTCGTGCGTGTTCGACCGGACGGTGCTGGCGGACAGCACGTGGAGCGCGTGCTCGTTGCTCGGATCGTCCTTCGTGGACGGTGGGTTGCGTGGGATGTCGGTGCGGGACAGCGATTTCTCGCTGGCGAACTTCAGCCGGGCGAACCTGCGGCGCCGGTCGCTGTCCGGGTTGCGGTTCCGGGAGGCCAGTTTCGTGGACGCGAATCTGACCGAGGCCGATCTGCGGGACAGCGACTTCCGTGGCGCCCGGTTGGGCGGCGCGGACCTGACCGGCGCCGACCTGCGTGGCGCCAAGCTCGACGCGAACGCCCTGGTGCAGGCGAAACTGCGCGGCGCGCGGGTCGACCTGGGGACGGCGGTCGCCTTCGCCGCGGCGCACGGCCTGGTGGTCGACTGACCCCGGGCCGCGCGCCGGGCTGGAGCTGGGCGTTTCGGAAAGGGCCTGCGTGGCGGTGCGGGCAGCGGTCCTAGCCCGCCACCACCCTCAATGGACAGCCGTGTGCCGCGGCGCACGGGCCGTGCGCCGGGGCGGGGCTAGTCGATCGGCGGTTCGCCCGGGTCGAGCTCGATCAGGTCGCCGGAGGCGAGCAGGTCCTCGATCGACGCGGGCAGCAGGTACGCCGCGCCGCCGCCGGGCTGGTTGAACCACGGGATCGCGACGCCGGCGAGCGCCTCGATCGGCCGCTGCACCCGGTACACGTGGTACGGGCGGGTCACCCACTCCGGCACCAGCGAACGCTCCTCGAACGGGGTCCCGGCCGCGTAGGTCAGGTTGCCGTTCGGGCCGCCGAAGCGGTCGAGTTCGCTGCCCGCGGGCAGTTCGCGCATTTCCTTGCCGCGGAACAGGGTCAGCGGCGGCTCGCCGGGCAGCGGCTGGATCGGCCACTGCTGGTTGCCGCCACCGGAGGCCGCCGAGGCCGTGGCCGCCACGGGGGCGGGCGCGGCCGGTTCGACCCGTCGCGGCGGCGGTTCACGTCGCGGCGGGGCGGGCGGGGGCGGCGCGACCGGGGGTGCGGCCAGCACCGTGGGCGGGCCCGCGGGCTCCGGCTCGTCGAGGCGGTCGCTGAGCGCGCGCGGGAGGTCGTGCCGCTGCGGCTCGGCCTGTTCCTGGGCCGGGGTGAGCGGCACCTCGGTGGCGTCCATCTCCGGCCGCGCCGGTGGGGCGGTGCGGCCGCCCGGGTTGAGCAGCAGCTTGCCGAGCATGAACGCGGCGGCGTCGTCGGCGTCGCCGAAGACCGCGGGGCTCGTCAGGGCCTCGTCGTACCAGCCGACGCGCCAGCCGTCGTCGACCTTCTCGAGGCTCCAGCCGTGCTCGGCCGGCTCGCCGATGCGATAGGCCCCGTCCGGAACGCCGAGGTCGGCGAGCTTCGAGCGCAGGTTGTCCAGCGCCGGCTCGGTGGGGCCGGACGGCTTCGGCTCGGCCGGGGTGGGCGGCGGGGGCACCGGGCGGGCCAGCATGGTCGGCGGACCGTCGGCGCTCGAGGGCCGCCCACCGCGCGGCGCCTGCCCCGCGAACGCCCTGGACCCACCGCGCGGGTCGCCGCCCCGCTCGAAGCCCGGACGCCCCTCCAGCGAGCGACCGTCCGCGCCGGGGGGAGTGTCCTCCGGGCTTTCGGGGCTGGTGAAGGCGCGTTGGTCGGGACCTTCGTGGCCGGTGAAGGTGCGCTGGTCCGGGCCTTCGGGGCCGGTGAAGGTGCGTTGGTCCGGGCCTTCGTGACCGGCGAAGCTGCGCTGGTCCGGGCCTTCGTGGCCGGCGATGCCGCGTTGGTCGGGACCTTCGTGGCTGGCGAAGGCGCGCTGGTCACGGCCTTCGGGGCTGTCCGGGCCGGTGAAGCCGCGCTGGCCGCGGCCTTCCGGTGCCTCCGGCCCGAAGCCCTCCGAACGGCGGGCGTCCAGCCCCGCGGCGGGCATCTGGCCGGGGGCTTGCCCCTCCGGGCCGAAGCGCTCCGGGCCACGCGGGTCGAGGCCGCGCCCCTCGGGAGCTTCCTGCCCGAAGCGCTCCGAACCGGCGAAGCCGCGCTGGCCACGCCCTTCCGGCGCCTCCTGGCCGAAGGCGTGCGGTTCGGACCGGGGGCCTTCGTGGGGCATGCCGTGCTGGCCGCGCCCCTCGGACGCCTCCTGACCGAAGCCGCGGGGGTCGGACCCCGGGCCCTCGTGGGGCCTACCGTGCTGGCCGCGTCCCTCGGGCCCCTCTTGACCGAAGCCGCGGGAGTCGGGTCCAGTGCTGCGCCCCTCCGGGCCTTCCTGCCCGGCGAAGCCGCGCCCCTCGGGGGCGGCAAAACCGTGCTGGCCGCGCCCCTCGGGCGCCTCCTGGCCGAAGCCGTGGGACTCAGGCCCAGCGCCACGGCCTTCCGGCGCTTCCTGGCCGAAGCCACGCGATTCGGGCCCGGCGCCACGGCCTTCCGGCGCTTCCTGGCCGAAGTTACGGGACTCGTGCCCGCTGCCACGGCCTTCCGGACCTTCGTGGCCGAAGCCGGGCCCGGCGAGCCCCTCCTGGCCGGGGATGCCCTCGGGGCCCGCCTGGCCGAAGCGTTCCTGGCCCCGGGATTCCGGTCCGGGCCGTCCTTGCGGCAGCCCGCGTCCCTCGGGGGCTTCCTGGCCGAAGCGCTCCGGCCCGCGAGCCTCGGGGGTGAGCCCGCGCCCCTCCGGCCCCTCCGGACCGCCGAAGCCGCGCCCCTCCGAGCCGAAGCCACGCGCTTCCGCACCCTCCGAGCCGCCGCCACGCGCCTCCGGCCCCTCCGGACCAGCACCGCGAGCCTCGGAACCAGCCAAACCACGCGCCTCAGCGCTTTCCTGCGCGGCGTACGCCTCGCGGCCGTCCCAGCCCCGGCCCTCCGTGGGCTCCTCGTCGGCGGCGGAGCCGTCCCGCGGCTCCCAGGACGGCTCCCACGTCCGGCCTTCCGGCGCCCCTTCCGCGCCGTGCGGCGAGTCCGTGAACGCCTCGCGCGCGTCCCAGCTGCGGGTTGCGTCGCCGGCCTCGTCCGCGGGCTCCGGCTCGGCGTCCTTCACCGGCGGCTGCACCAGCATGGTCGGCGGCCCGGCGTCGGGGTCGATCACCGGCGTCAGCGTCGTCGGCTGCTCGACCGGCTCCCCAACGGCGGGCTCGGCAGGCGGCGGCGCGGCCTGCTCCGGCACCCGGCGCGGCGGCTGCGCGGGACCGCGGTTCAGGTACGCGCCCGCGGCCTGCACGGTCTGCTCCGGCACCTCCGGCAGCGTGTGCCCGGCCGCGGCGATGTGCGCGACCAGCTCGGCCTCCGGCGCGACGCCGTACTCCTGCAGGTAGTAGTTGACCGCCGCGGGCCAGATCCACACGCCGTCGGTGTGGAAGGCCACCGGCACGGTCGCGGCGGGCTGCTGCGCCAGCCGGTCCAGGTCGAACCCGCGCTCGGCGCGCACGACCGGCGCGTTGTTCAGGTATTCGAGCACCCGCTGCTGCTCGTCGGCGTCCAGCTCGGGGCGGTTGAGCACCGGGCGGCCGTTCGGCTCGTGGCCGTCGAAGATCCGGGCGATCCGGAAGCGCGGGCCGGGCTGCTCGGGCGCGAGCCCGGCCATGCGGCGCATCAGCCACTCCGGCACGTTGTCCTCGGAGCGCGGGAACATCCGCAGCTCGTCGGCGTAGGCCTGCGGCGGGGGCATCAGGTCCCACCGCGGCTCGTCGCGGTCGTACTCCAGGTTGTAGCTCGATGGGTGGTCGAGCTGGTAACGCGCGTTGAACCAGGTGCCGCGGCCCTCGCGGTACATCCCGGCCCGCAACCGGCCGAACAGCGTGGCGATGTCGTGGGTGGCCATCCACTCCTGGGCCGACCCGTCTTCGAGGAGCACCTCACCGGACAGCTCGTGGTAGCGGCCGACCGCCCGGTAGGTCGCGGTCACCCGCCGCCAGTCCCGCGGAGCGGCCCGCAGCAGGGCCAGTCCGATCTGCTTGACCAGGGTGTCCTGCTCGGTCGCGTTCAGCTGGGTCGTCGGTTGCGCCACCAGGCCATTTTGACTGGTCACTGATCCGATTGCACACCACCCGCACCAATAGGGGCAATGACCAGTGCAGATACATCAATCGAGGTACTAAGCGTTTCAGCGGAACTACCCATAGTGTCCTCCGCCGTCCTCGCGTGAGGCCCCGTTCATTCCTTTGCCAGAATGGGGGCCGTGACTGCGACGGTTCTCGACGGCAAAGCGACCAAGAACGCCATCTTCGAAGAGCTCAAGCCGCGGGTGGCCGCCCTGGCCGAGCGGGGCGTGACGCCCGGGCTGGGAACCGTCCTGGTCGGCGACGATCCCGGCTCGCACTCGTACGTGCGGATGAAGCACGCGGACAGCGCGAAGATCGGGGTCAACTCGATCCGCCGCGACCTGCCCGGCGACATCAGCCAGGACAAGCTCGAGGCCGTCATCGACGAGCTCAACGCCGACCCGGCCTGCCACGGCTACATCGTCCAGCTGCCGCTGCCCAAGCACCTCGACGCGGGCCGCATTCTGGAGCGCATCGCGCCGGAGAAGGACGCGGACGGCCTCGCCCCGGTCAGCCTCGGCAGGCTGGTGCTCAACGAGGCAGGCCCGCTGCCCTGCACCCCGTACGGGATCCTCGAACTGCTCAAGCGGCACGACGTGCCCATCGCGGGCGCGAACGTCACCGTCGTCGGCCGCGGCGTCACCGTGGGCCGCACGATGGGGCTGCTGCTGACGCGCCGCAGCGAGAACGCCACCGTGACCCTGTGCCACACCGGCACCAGGGACCTGGCGGCCGAGGTCAAGCGCGCGGACATCGTCATCGCCGCGGCCGGGGTGCCGCACCTGATCAAGCCGGACATGGTGAAGCCGGGCGCCGCGGTGCTGGACGTCGGCGTCTCGCACGTCGACGGCAAGCTCACCGGCGACGTGGACCCGGCGGTCGCCGAGGTCGCCGGGTGGCTGTCGCCCAACCCCGGCGGGGTCGGCCCGATGACCAGGGCGATGCTGGTCACCAACGTCGTCGAGGCGGCCGAGCGTGCACTCGCCACGGCGTAACCGCGCGGCTCTCCTGGAGCAGCTCCCGTTCGCACTGGTGATGCTGCTGGTGGCGGTCGCGGGCGTGCGGATCTGGCAGTACCACTGGCGGCAGGGCGCCGCGATCATCGGCGGCGCCCTGCTCGTGGCGGCGATCCTGCGGGCCGTCCTGCCGGGCGTGCGGGCCGGCCTGCTGGCCATCCGCGGCCGCCCGGTGGACGTCCTCAGCTACGCCGGGCTCGGCGTGCTCATCCTCTTCCTGGCCTTCACGATCACCGACGGGCCGTTCGGCACCTGACTCACGCCTCGGCCATCGCCGGGGCGCGCGTGGCCTCCTCGCGGCGGTCCAGCGAGCCGGACACCACGGCGATCGTCAGGCCCACGATGGCCAGCCCCGCGCCGACCCAGTTCGGCGAGACCAGGCCGAGCCCGCCCGCGATCACCAGGCCGCCGAGGTAGGCGCCGATCGAGTTGGCGACGTTGAAGGCGGACTGCACCGCGGCCGACACCATCGACGGCGCGCCGCCGGCCTTGACCATGACGCGGGTCTGCATCATCGGGCCGATCATGAAGCCGGCGACGCCGACCAGGAAGATCGTGATCGCCGCGCCGACCTTGTTGTGCGCGGTGACCGTGAAGACCGCGAGCACCGCGGCCAGCGCGAGCAGCGCCACGTACAGGCTCGGCATCAGCGCCTTGTCGGCCAGCCGCCCGCCGAGCAGGTTGCCGATCGTCATCCCGACACCGGCCAGCGCGAGCAGCAGCGTCACCGCCTGCGGGTCGTATCCGGCGACGTCGGTCATCATCGGCGTCACGTAGGACAGGCAGGCGAACACGCCGCCCAGACCGAACGTGACGATCGCCAGGGCCAGCCACACCTGCGGGCGGCGGAACGCGCCCAGCTCACCGCGCAGGGACGGGGATTCGGGGCGGCCCTGGTGCGGCACCAGCTTCGCGATCGCCAGCACCGCGACCAGCCCGATCACCGCGACCACGGCGAACGTGGCGCGCCAGCCGACCTGCTGGCCGAGCAGCGTGCCCAGCGGCACGCCGACGACGTTGGCCAGGGTCAGGCCGAGGAACATCAGCGACACGGCCTTCGCGCGGTCGCCTGGCTTGACGAGGCTCGACGCCACGACCGCGCCCGCGCCGAAGAACGCGCCGTGCGGCAGCCCGGCGAGGAACCGGAAGACCACGCCGAACTCCTGGTTCGGCGCGACGGCGAACAGCAGGTTGCCCGCCGTGAACAGCGCCATCATCGCCAGCAGCATCGTCTTGCGCGGCAACCGGACGGCGACCGCCGTCAGCAGCGGCGCGCCGACGACCACGCCGAGCGCGTAGGCGGAGATGAGGTGACCGGCGGTCGGGATGTCCACCCCGAACGTCGCGGCCGTCTGCGGAAGGACACCCATCATGACGAATTCCGTGGTGCCGATACCGAAGGCACCGACGGCGAGCGCGAGCAGCGCGATGGGCACGGTTCTCCTCTCCAGGGTTGTCTGCATCGATACAGTCAACGGACATGAATAAGGACAGCCCATCGCCGTCCATGGCGGCACGAGCTGTCCCTCGATCAGTGTCAACCAGGCGGGAGCCCGGTGTCATCCCGCCGGCTGGGTGACCATGCCCACGTGCGGGGCGCGGTCAGGCGTTGTGCTCCTGCTTTTCGTGACTGACCTCGCAGTCCGAGCCGGGGAAGATCAGGCCTTCGTGGCCGTCGGCGAAGCGCACGAGGTAGGGCGGCCCGCCGTTCTCCCCGCGGACTTCGACGATCTCACCGCGCTGCTCGGCCGCTCCGACGGTACGACCGTGGACGAGGATCCGGTCTCCTACGGTTGCGTGCATCATCGACCACCTCCCGCGGGAACCAGGGTAAATCGGGCTCCCGGCAATTGTCACTGGACCGGGAATTGATCAAGTTGCCGGGTTTCCGGGAGGCGAGCAGGCTTCGATTCATCCCGACGCGAAAAGGAGTTCTGGCGATGGCTAGCTGTGTGGTCTGTGGAAACGACTACTGGATGTCCTTCGAGGTCCGGACGGTCAGCGGGGACACCTACACGTTCGACAGCATCGAATGCGCGGCGCAGAAGATCGCGCCGTCGTGCGAGCACTGCGGGTGTCGGATCCTCGGGCACGGCGCCGAGGTCGAGGGCCGGTTCTTCTGCTGCGCGCACTGCGCACGGGAGAGCGGTTCGGGACTGGGCGCCGAAATCCGCGACACGGTCGGCGCCCACCCCGGCTGATCAGTTCTTCGCGGCGGCCTTGGCGGCTTTCTTGAAGGCGCGGACCTCGGCGAGCGTCTCCGGGCTGACGACGTCGGCGATGGAGCGGCGCGAGCCCTCCTCGCCGTACGCGCCCGCGGCCTCCCGCCAGCCCTCGGGCTGGACACCGCGCTGCTTGCCGAGCAGGGCGAGGAAGATCCGCGCCTTCTGGTCGCCGTAGCCGGGCAGTTCCTTGAGGCGGCGCAGGACTTCCTTGCCGTCCGGCTTCCCCTGCTTCCAGATCCGGTCGGTCTTGCCGTCGTAGTGCTCGACGATGTGGTTGGCGAGCGCGTGCACGCGGCGCGCCATCGAGCCGCCGTAGCGGTGGATCGCCGGCGGGGTCACGCACAGCTCGACGAACTCGTCGAGGTCGGACTCGGCGATCTTGCGCACGTCGAAGCCGTCCATGCGGTCGGCGATCTTCTTCGGCCCGATGAACGCGGTCTCCATCGCGATCTGCTGATCCAGGAGCATCCCGGTGAGGAGGGCGAACGGGTCCTCGGAGAGGAGCTTGTCCGCGTCGGCGTCACCGGTGAGACGGAGCTTCTTCGGCATGGGCCAATGGTCGCACCAGTGCCCGTCAGCGCGCACTTCCCGACCTGATCAGCGCGTCCGCGAGCGGCTCGAGCAGGTCCGGCCCGGCGCGGTGGGGCAGGTTCAGCACGACCACGTCGACCCCGGCCTCGCCGTACGCCGCCGCCTCCTCGGCCGCCGCTTCGATGCCGTCGTCCAGCCGGACGTTCACCGAGCACGCGATCTCCGCCGGGTCCCGGCCCACCTCCGCGCAGCGCTCGAGCAGCACCGACCGCAGCTCCAGCCACTCCGCCGGGCTGCGCGTGATCGCGTGCCACTCCTGCGCCCACAGCGCCGCCGCGCGCAACGTCCGCTTGGGCCCGCGGCCGCCGATCACGATGGGCGGGTGCGGGCGCTGCACGGGTTTCGGCTCGCAGTACGCCTCCGTCAGCCGCACGTACCGGCCCTCGAAGGTGGTCACCGGGTCGCGCAGCAGGCCGATGATCGCCTGCACGCCCTCGTCGAACCGGTCGAACCGCTCCTTCAGCGGCGGCAGGTCGATGCCGTAGGCGTCGCACTCCTGCTGGTTCCACCCGGCGCCCAGGCCCAGTTCCAGCCTGCCGCCGGAGATGATGTCGATCGTCGCGGCCATGTTCGCCAGCACCGCAGGGTGCCGGTAGATCATGCCGGTGACCTGGCAGCCGAGCCGGATCCGCCGGGTCGCCTCGGCCAGCGCGGCGAGCATCGACCAGCCCTCCAGGTTCGGCCCCGACGGCTCACCGGAGAGCGGGTAGAAGTGGTCCCAGTTCCACGCCGACTCGAACAGCTCGACGTCGTCGGCCGCCACCCACACGTCCCGGATCTCCTGCCAGGTCGTGTGCTCGGGCCGGGTCTTGATCGCGAACCGCATGCCAGGGAACCTACTCCGCGAGGGGCGTGACTTCTGCCACTTCGGGCCTTTGCGAGACTGAGGTACGTCACCACCTAAGGCGTTCGTCTCCTAATAGCAGTACGCTTGTACCGCATAGACGTGCTGCACAGACACGCGCAGATCCGCGAGAGGAGCACCGCGGCTCATGGCCAAGATCAAGGTCGAGGGCACCGTCGTAGAACTCGACGGCGACGAGATGACTCGCATCATCTGGAAGTTCATCAAGGACAAGCTGATCCACCCGTACCTCGACATCAACCTCGAGTACTACGACCTGGGTATCGAAGAGCGCGACCGGACCGACGACCAGATCACCGTCGACTCCGCGAACGCCATCAAGAAGCACGGCGTCGGCGTCAAGTGCGCCACCATCACGCCGGACGAGGCCCGGGTCGAGGAGTTCGGCCTGAAGAAGATGTGGCGGAGCCCGAACGGGACCATCCGCAACATCCTCGGTGGTGTCGTCTTCCGTGAGCCGATCATCATCCAGAACATCCCGCGGCTGGTCCCGGGCTGGACGAAGCCGATCATCATCGGCCGTCACGCGCACGGTGACCAGTACAAGGCCACCGACTTCAAGGTTCCCGGCCCCGGCACGGTGACCATGACGTACGTGCCCGAGGACGGCTCCGAGCCGATCGAGTTCGAGGTCGCCCGCTACCCGGAGGGTGGCGGCGTCGCGATGGGCATGTACAACTACCGCAAGTCGATCGAGGACTTCGCGCGCGCCTCGCTGCAGTACGGCCTGGACCGCGGCATGCCGGTCTACATGTCGACGAAGAACACCATCCTGAAGGCCTACGACGGCATGTTCAAGGACACCTTCCAGGAGATCTTCGAGACCGAGTTCAAGGCCGACTTCGACGCCAAGGGCCTGACCTACGAGCACCGCCTGATCGACGACATGGTCGCCGCCTCGCTGAAGTGGGAGGGCGGCTACGTCTGGGCGTGCAAGAACTACGACGGTGACGTGCAGTCCGACACCGTGGCGCAGGGCTTCGGTTCGCTGGGCCTGATGACCTCGGTGCTGCGCACGCCGGACGGCAAGACCGTGGAGGCCGAGGCCGCGCACGGCACGGTCACCCGGCACTACCGGCAGCACCAGCAGGGCAAGCCGACCTCGACGAACCCGATCGCGTCGATCTTCGCGTGGACCCGGGGTCTCGAGCACCGCGGCAAGCTGGACGGCAACTCCGAGCTGGTCGGCTTCGCCAACAAGCTCGAGCAGGTCGTCATCGAGACCGTCGAGAGCGGCAAGATGACCAAGGACCTGGCGCTCCTCGTCGGCAAGGACCAGCCGTTCCAGACGACGGAGGAGTTCCTGGCGACCCTGGACGAGAACCTGGCGGCGAAGATCGCCCAGGGCTGAGTCCGCGTTTTTCCGGCCACAGCGAGAGGCCCGGTCACCGCACGGTGACCGGGCCTCTTCTTCGTCCGCCGGTGGTCTCGGGTATGACTGCGCAGGTGCAGGTCATCCACCCCGACGACCACGTCTGGACGCTGACGCGCCGCTTCGCGCCGTGGAAACGCGTCGTCCAGCCGATGAACATCGCGTCCGGCGAGTACGACCGCTACCGCGCCGTGCGGACCGATCCGAGGCGCACCCCGTCGGAGTGGCGCCAGGAGCGCCGGGAGCAGCGCAAGGCCAAGGACCGGGAGATCCGCGGCTGGGAGTGGCTCTACCTCGCGCCGCTGCTGCTGGTCGCCGGGCTCGCCGGGCAGGTGCTGGAGGCGGTCGTGGCCGGCCTGCAGCTCCTCGTCTGGCTCGTGCTCGTGCCGTTCGCGCTGCTGGAGATGCTCGCGCAGCTGCTGTGCGGGCTGGTGCTCGGCGCGTTGCGGCTGACCGGCGCCGCGCGCAGCCGGCTGGACGTGGTCTGCCGCGTGCCGGGCGACCGGATCGTCTCGCTCACCGTCCTGACCGTCCGCGGGTCCGGAGCGACCGGACAGCTGGCGAAGGCCCTGTCCGGTCACCTGTGGCAGGCGCAGCGTCCGTTCGATCCGTACCGGGATCCGGTCGTCGTCGCCCTGCTGGCCCGCGCCGGCACTCACGTGGTGCGCCACGACAGCGTCTGGCAGACCGTTTCGTCACCGAGCGTGCCCGCCTCGTGACGCCTCTCGGGTGGTTCGCCCGCGCGGGCCTGTCGGGGGTGCTGAAGTGTGGCTACCCTTACCCGGAACGAACTTTCGGCTGGTGAGGAGCACCCGTGTTCCTGGGCATCCCCAAGCGCGCACTGATCATCGTCGCGATTCTGGCCGGCGTCGGGCTGATCTACGTGATGGGCAGCGACAAGCAGGTCTCGGAGGGCGCCACCGGCGGCTCGGGCGGCTGCCGCGTGACCGTCACCGCGGACGTGCTCAACGTGCGGGCGGCGCCGGACGCCGGTGCGGACATCGTGGGCAAGTTCAACCAGAACGCCGAGACCGACGCCCAGGCCGAGGTCCAGAACGGGTTCCGCAAGATCGCCGAGAACAAGTGGGCGAAGACGGAGTACCTGCAGCCGGTCAGCGGCAACTGCTGACCTCAGAGCGCCACGACCAGACCCTCCTCGGCGACGATCACCTCGCCGCCGAACACGGCGCGCGCCTGTGCCGCGGAAATCGCCCGATCGCTGCCCGGCCAGAAGTGGGTCAACAGCAACCGGCGCGCGCCCGCCGCAGCCGCCCAGGTCGCCGCCTCCGTGGCGGTCATGACGCCGCGCGGGCTGCGCGGCGGGGGTTCTTCCTGCAGCGTCGCGTCGGCGATGAAGAGGTCGCTGTCGCGCGCCAGCTCACGCAGCGCCTCCGTCGGTCCACAGTCACCGGTGTAGGCGACGGTGAGACCCGGCGCCGCCAGACGCACGCCGTAGTCCGGAACGTGGTGCGGAAGCGGGAACGGGGTCAATGAGAACGGCCCGACCCGCGCCGGGCGGCCGAGGTCGTGCACCTCGAACACGGTCGCCGGATCCGGCCGGGGCTCCAGGGCGCGCAGGACGTCGAGCACACCCGGCTCGCAGTAGAGGGGGATCCTCGGCGAGTCCGGGGCCTCGTAGTGCCGCACGCGGGCCAGTGCGCTGAGGTCCACGCAGTGGTCCGGGTGGCGGTGGGTGACGATCACGGCGTCGACCTCGCCGCGTGGGCAGTGGTCCAGCAGAACACCGACGGTGCCGTAACCCAGGTCCAGGACGACGCGGAAGTCCTCGTGCGTGAGGAGGAAGCCGGCGCACGCGCGGCCCGGCTCCGGCCACGCGCCGCAACTGCCGAGGACGATGAGTTCGCTCATGGCAGCAGTGTCCGGGAACGTCGGTGGGGGCCGGTAGCGTGCTGGGCGTGTTCACCGTCTCCACAGTCAACGTCAACGGCATGCGCGCCGCCGCCAAGAAGGGGTTCGTCGAGTGGCTCGCCGCCAGCGGGTCCGACGTGATCCTCTGCCAGGAGGTGCGCGCCGAGGCCGGGCAGCTCCCCGAGGACGTCGTCGCCCCGGCGGGGTGGCACGCGCACCACGCGCCGTCCGCGGTGAAGGGCCGCAACGGCGTCTCCGTCTACAGCCGGGCCGAGCCGTCGGAGGTGCGGGTCGGCTTCGGTGAGGCCGAGTTCGAGGACAGCGGGCGCTACCTCGAGGTGCACCTGCCCGGCGTGGTCGTGGCCAGCCTGTACCTGCCGAGCGGCGACGTGGGGACGCCGCGGCAGGACGAGAAGGAACGCTTCATGGCCGCGTTCCTGCCGTACCTGATCGAGCTGCGCGGCAAGGCCGAGGCAGCCGGCTGCGAGGTCGTCGTCGGCGGCGACTGGAACATCGCGCACGCCGAGATCGACCTGAAGAACTGGAAGGGCAACCAGAAGAACTCCGGCTTCCTGCCCGAGGAGCGGGCCTGGATGAGCCGCGTGTTCGGCGAGGCCGGATACGTCGACGTGCAGCGCAAGCTCGACCCGGAGGGGCCCGGCCCGTACACGTGGTGGTCCTACCGCGGCAAGGCCTTCGACAACGACGCGGGCTGGCGCATCGACTACCTGGTCACGACGCCCGGCCTGGCCGAGAAGTGCACGTCGGTGGTGGTGGAGCGGGCGCCGAGCTACGAGCTGCGCTGGTCCGACCACGCCCCGGTGACGGCGACATTCGACTTTTCCCCGGAATAGCCGGAATGTCCGGATGAGCACGGGCGTTGCCCCTGGCACACCGACTGATTGGGGGCGGCAGCTCGTGTCGTTCGTGATGACCGCTTCCGAGCGCGAGGACTTCCTGGCCGGCGTGCACATCGGCGTGCTGGCAGTCGAGCGGGACGGACGGGCGCCGCTGGCCGTGCCGATCTGGTACGACTACCGGCCCGGCGGCGACGTCCTGCTGTGGATGGAACGCGGGACGGTGAAGGAGAAGCTGGTGCGCAAGGCCGGCCGGCTGAGCCTGACCGTGCAGAACGAGAACTGGCCGTACAAGTACGTGACGGTCGAGGGCCCGGTCGTGGCCAACGAGGCCCCGCCGACGCGCGAGGAGGCCCTCGCGATTACCGCCAGGTACCTCCCGGAGCCCGACGCGCGCGCCTACGTGGACGGCGCGCTGGGGGAGAAGTCACTGCTGGTCCGCGTGCGCCCGGAGAAGTGGCTGAGCAACGACCAGAGCAAGTCCTGATTTGCCGCTCGCTGGGCAAGCTGCGGCGTGCCCGGACGTTGCGGGTGCACCGCCGCGCGGCGGACGAAGAAGACCTCGTCCTGACCACGTCGAGCCGGGCCGAGCGGGCGGACGAAGCCGCGTCCGCCACTACCCGGCTGTTCCTGGCGCTGATGAAGCACGACGACCAGATCCGGTCCCTGGTCACCGAGGTCGTGCCGGAAGCCTTCCCGTGGGTGCGTTTCCTGCCGCGCGAGGACGTGCAGGCCTTCGTCGTCGAACTCGTCGACGCGCTCGAAGGCGCGGAGGCCTTGCGCAACCCGGCTCCGGTGGCTCAGGTCATCACCTCGTGGCGGCACACCGCGGAGGTCCACGCCGACCCCGAGCTGCTCGCCGTGCTGCAGCGTGACGGAGACGACTTCGGTCCGGTGCCCGCGCCGGGGGCAGCGGACGCGTGAGCCCCAAGCGTGGTGACCCGGTCGCTCCGCCTGCCATCGGCGGCGAGTGGGAGATCAGGTTCGGCACCACGGAAGCCGTCAAGGGCCGGCACGAACTCGAAGCCGCCGCTCGGGGGAACCTGCGGAAGGCCTGGGAGACCATGCGGACGGACCCCGGTCCGGGCCCCGGAAAGCCGACCAGCCGCCACCATCAGCTCAAGGGCGTACTCGCGCACGGGACGCACCAGGGGCGCAGTCTCCCGCGGTGGCAGTTGGAGGTGACCGGCGCGGCCCGGGTCTGGTACCTCCTCGACGAGCCGCGGCGGACGGTCTGGGTCCAGCACGCGGGGGTCGGGCACTCCGAGCAGACCGACCAGCTCCAAGCCGTCTGAGCTGGCATGTCGTTCCAGGTGGTGGCCGGGGTGTGGCCCCCGTGTCCCCGGCACTCCGATGGGCGCTACTCTCTGCCCCGCACGTGATCAAAAACGATCGGCCTTGACACGGTCGGTAGTTTTCACGCTGGTAACCGTCGCCCATTAGGGTGACGGCCACCTTGGAACGGCAGTCTCGTCTCAGGAGGCACACCGGTGCGCAACCGAACAGTGCACGTACTGCGGGCCGGCCTGGTCCTGGCGGTCCTCGCGACCGCGACCACCACCGGCGTCGCCGCCGCGTCGCCGGCCACCCAGGCCGAACCGACCGGCGTCTCGTTCGGCCTGCTCGGCCCCGTCGGCCTCGCCGCGGTCCTGCTCGGCATCATCGGCATGGCACTGGGCATCGTGCGCCAGCGCCGCAAGGCCCAGGCGGAGGCCGTCGTCCCCGTCGTCGTCGAGACCCCCGAAGAGCCCACGCGCCCGGCCCTGACCCCCTACCGGCGTCCCCAGGTCTGACCCGTCCGCAGTACGACGGTTACCCAGGCGCCCACGAGCAAAACGTAGAGCGCCACCGCGGCCCCGCCGAACAACGCCGAACCGGTCACCGCGGCCAGCGCGCTCGTGCCGGTGACACAGGTGCCGACGGGGAACGTGAAGCTCCACCAGGTGAGTGAGAACGGCATCCCGGCGCGCACGGTCCGCAACGTCACCGCCGCCGCGATCGCCAGCCACAACATCGCGAACCCCCACGCGGCGAGGCCGTAGAACAACCCGAACGCCTCCGCCGCGGCCCCGAACGGCAACACCCCGGGCGCGGCCGCGCCCAGCAGGTTCGCCGCGGTGATCGACTGGCCCAGCGGCCCCAGCACGATCCAGAGGGTAGGCACCCGGGCGGCTTCCGTCCCCGCGGTCACCAGCCGGTGCCAGATCTGCGGCAGCAGCACGACCGTCGCGAACAGGCTGATCCCGAACATCGCGTAGCACGCCAGCAGCAGCGCCAGCCGCGGCTGCCCGGCAGGCAGGTGCGGCACGAGCGCGGCGCCGGTGGCCGCCGAGACCATCGGCGGCACGACGGGCATCAGCCACCCGGCGAACGGTTCGGCGGCCGGGATGCGGCCGGTGATCATCCGGTACGGCACGCCCACTGCGGTCACCAACCCCATCGCCGTGCCCGCGGTCCACAACACCGCGCCGGCCACCAGCGCCGGGCCGGTGCCGATCCAGTCCCGGCCGAGCGCCACCGCGCCCGCGCCGATCGTCAGCAGCGCCATCGGCGGCGCTCCCCAGAAGTGCACCAGCATCGGGTCGCGCAGGTGCCGGTGCTGCCGCCGCCGGTCCGCGACCAGCTGCCAGACCAGCACCACCAGCCACACCGCGGCCAGCGCCCACACGACCGTGACCACGGGCCGCAGCACCGACAGCGGCGCGGGCAGGGCGGTCGCGACGATGCCGCTGCCCATCACGGAGGCGAACCAGTTCGGGGTGGTGCCGGGGCGGGACAGGCGCGGCGCGCGTTCGAGCATGCCTCCACGTTCGGTCCACGACGCCGCATCCGGTAGGGATCACCGGCCGATGAGCTCATAACCTGTGCCTATGCCCCTGCGTGTCACCGACCTCGCCGGCTTCGAGCTGCTGCTGTCCGTCGCACAGCTCGGCAGCATCGGCGCGGCGGCGCGCGCCCACGGGATCTCCCAGCCCGCTGCCAGCGCCCGGATCCGGCAGCTGGAGGCGCAGATCGGCGTCGCGCTCGTCGACCGGTCGCCGCGCGGCTCCCGGCTCACCGACTCCGGCGCGCTGGTCGCCGACTGGGCCCGGCCGGTCGTCGAGGCCGCCACCGACCTGGAAGCCGGGATCGCCGCGCTGCGTGCCCGCCGCGACGAGCACCTGCGCGTGGCGGCCAGCCTGACCGTCGCCGAATACCTGCTGCCCCGGTGGCTCGCCGCGCTGCGCCGCGTCGACCCGGGGACTGCGGTGGCGCTCACCTCGGGCAACTCGGGGGAGGTCGCGGCGCAGGTCCTGGCCCGCGAGGTCGACCTCGGGTTCGTCGAAGGGCCCGACCTGCCCGCGGGACTCGATGCCGAGACGGTCGCCGTCGACGAACTCCGGCTGGTCGTCGCGCCCGGCCACCCGTGGGCCCGGCGACGGCGGCCGACGCGGCCGGACGAGCTGGCCGCCACCCCGCTGATCAGCCGGGAACGCGGCTCCGGCACCCGCCGCGCGCTGGAAGTCGCGCTGGCGCCCGCGGAGCTGGCCGAGCCGCTGCTGGAACTGTCCTCGACGACGGCGATCAAGTCGGCGGTCATGGAGGGCATCGGCCCGGCGGTGCTGGGCGCGCACACCGTCGCCGCGGAAATCACGGCGGGCACGCTCGTCGCCGTCGACGTCGGCGGACTCGACCTGCACCGCGAGCTCCGGCTGGTCTGGCGCGCCGGGTCGCGGCTGCGCGGCCCGGCGGCGGACCTCGCTGCGATCGCCGTCCGCGGGGCCTGAGACAATCGGGGTCGTGTCCGAAGCGCCAGAAACCACCGCCCGCCCGCGCGTGCTCTCCGGGATCCAGCCGACCGCCGACTCGTTCCACCTCGGCAACTATCTCGGCGCGCTCCGGCAGTGGGTGCGCATGCAGGACACGCACGAGACCTTCTACATGGTCGTCGACCTGCACGCGATCACGGTCGAGCAGGACCCGAAGGTGCTGCGGCAGCGCACCCGCGTCTCGGCCGCGCAGCTGCTCGCGCTGGGCGTGGACCCGGAGCGCAGCGCGTTGTTCGTGCAGAGCCAGGTGCCCGAGCACGCGCAGCTGTCCTGGGTGCTGGAGTGCCTGACCGGGTTCGGCGAGGCCAGCCGGATGACGCAGTTCAAGGACAAGGCCGCCAAGCAGGGCACCGACCACGCCAGCGTCGGCCTGTTCACCTACCCGGTGCTGATGGCCGCGGACATCCTGATCTACCAGGCGGACGCGGTGCCGGTCGGTGAGGACCAGCGCCAGCACCTGGAGCTGACCCGCAACCTCGCGCAGCGGTTCAACCAGCGCTTCGGCAAGACGTTCACCGTGCCGGAGCCGCACATCGTGCAGGGCACGGCGAAGATCTACGACCTGCAGGACCCGGCGGTGAAGATGAGCAAGTCGGCGTCCTCGCCGAACGGCATCATCGAGCTGCTGGAGGACCCGAAGCGCTCGGCGAAGAAGATCCGCTCGGCGGTCACCGACACCGGCCGCGAGGTCAGGTTCGACCGCGAGAACAAGGCGGGCGTGTCGAACCTGCTGTCGATCTACTCGGCGCTGACCGACCGCACGATCGCGGACCTGGAGGCGGCTTACGAGGGCAAGGGCTACGGAGACCTGAAGAAGGACCTGGCCGAGGTCCTCGTCGAGTGGGTCACCCCGATCCAGGAGCGCGTCCAGTCCTATCTGGACGATGTGGCCGAACTGGACAAGGTCCTGGCCCGCGGCGCGGAGAAGGCGCGCGAGGTGTCCTCGCGGACGCTGGCGCGGGTGTTCGACCGCGTCGGATTCCTGCCGCCCGCCTCCTGACGTCCACAGTGGACCCGGCCCGGCCCCGAATTGCGAGGTCGGGGCGGTGTCGCTAGCGTTTTCCCGTGGCGGAAGAGAAGGAAAAGCTGGTCCCGCGGCTGCGCCGGAAGTACCCGTGGCTCGACCACCTGGTGCGGGCCAACGACGCGTTCGGCGAGCGCTACGGCAACCACTACGCGGCGGCGATCACCTACTTCAGCGTGCTGTCGTTGTTCCCGCTGCTCATGGTCGGGTTCTCGATCGCCGGGTTCGTGCTGGCGAACAACGAGGCGGCCCTGAACGAGCTGCGGGACGGGATCATCTCCTCGACGCCGCCGGGGATCGGCGACTTCGTCACCAAGATCGTCGACGCGGCGCTCGCCTCCCGCGGCGGCACCGGGGTGTTCGGTCTGCTGCTGGCGCTCTACTCCGGCATCGGCTGGATGAGCAACCTGCGTGACGCGCTGACCGCCCAGTGGGGCCAGGAGAAGAAGAGCCGCCCGATCGTCTCGACGACGATCAAGGACCTGCTGGCGCTCGGCGGGCTGGGGCTGGCGATGGTCGTGTCGTTCGGCCTGACCGCGGTCGGCGGCGGGGTGGGCAACTTCCTGCTCGGGCTCGTCGGCCTGGAGGACCAGTCGTGGGCGCGGTTCCTGCTTCGCCTGGCGACGATCGTGTTGTCCCTGCTGGCGAACATGCTGGTGTTCCTGTGGGTGCTGTCCCGGTTGCCGCGGGAGAAGGTGTCGGCGCGCAGCGCGATCAAGGGCGCCGCGATCGCCGCCGTCGGCTTCGAGGTGCTCAAGCAGGTCGGCTCGATCTACCTGGCGAGCGTCACCAGTTCGCCGAGCGGGGTGCTGTTCGGGCCCATCATCGGTCTGCTGGTGTTCGCCAACCTGGTGTCCCGGTTCCTGCTCTTCGTGACGGCCTGGACGGCGACCGCGCGGGAGAACCTCGTGACGACGGTCGAACCCCCGCCGCCCGCGGTCATCCGCCCGACGGTGGAGGTGCGGCGCGGTCCCGGCGCGGGCGCCGTGGCAGGCGCGTTCAGCGCCGGCGCCGCACTGGCCTGGCTAGGCCGGCGCCGCCGATAGCACCAGAACCAACCGCAAGCCGGCAACGCAACAGCACCGACCATCGAACCAGACCTCCCCCGCCCCCGATCCACAGCCGATCTTTGGTCGCCGACCAGGGTTGTCAAGGCACGCTTTCCCGCCTTGACAAGCCTGCTC
>NZ_JBHZEN010000073.1:0-33223 GCF_050958625.1 Amycolatopsis sp. 3B14 | reverse complement strand
TCCGGCGTGGATGCGGCCGACCAGATCGGCGAACCGCCGGTCGCCTGCCAGGACGTCCACCGCCGCGTGGGCCTGCGCCGAGGCCCAGCCCAGCGCGGGCCACCGCCGGCCGAGCCTCTCCCACGCCACCGCCGTCGTCAGGCTCCCGGCGCCGCCGCCCCCCGCGGACTCGGGCGTGCCGAGCGTCCAGACGCCCAAGCCGGCGAGCTCCTGCACGAGGGCGGCAACCATCTCCGGGGAGTCGTCCAGTTCCACGGCGCGGTCGGCGGTGAACGCGTCCAGCATCGCCGCCAGATCTCGCTGCTCCTCGTCGAGCAGGGGTCCGCGCCAGGTCATGACCAGAAGCTCTCGGTCTTGGGCGGGCGCCGCTCGGCGAACGCGGCGCTCACCTCGTGCGCCTCCTGCGTCCGCAGGTACAACGTCAGCTGCTGGTCGTGCGCCATCCGCGCCTGGCCGGAGACACCGTTGTGCCGCGCGGAAAAGGCGGCCTTGAGCCCGCCGATCGCGAGCGGACTGCGGGTGGCGATCTCGTGCGCGACCTCGGTGGCGCGGGGCCGCAACTGCTCCAGCGGCACGACCTCGTTGACCAGGCCCATCGCCAGCGCCTGCGCGGCGCTGTACTTGCGGTTGAGGTACCACATCTCCTTGGCCCGCTTCCGGCCGATGGTGTCCTCCAGGTACCACGAGCCGTAGCCTGCGTCGAAGCTGCCGACCATTGGGCCAACCTGCCGGAAGACGGCGTGCTCCGCGGCGATGGTCAGGTCGCACACGTTGTGCAGGACGTTCCCGCCGCCGACCGCGAAGCCGTTGACCGCGGCGATGACCGGCTTGGGAATGGTGTCGATCGCCTGGTAGACGTCGATGATCGGCAGCACCTGCGACTGGTCGAGCGAGGTGACCGGCTCGTGTTCCCCGCCGATGCAGAAGAACTTCTCGCCCGCACCGGTGAGGACCGCGGCGCGCAGCTCCCGGTCGAGGCGGAACCGCTGGAGGGCGTCGAAGAGCTCCAGGCAGGTCTGGTGGCGGAACTTGTTGCCCGCCTCCGGCCGGTTGATCTCGATGGTGAGCACCGGGCCGTCGGTGCTGGTCAGGATGTCGTCGTAGGTCATCTCCGGTCACTCCTCCTCGGTTGCCGCTCCGCCGGTGCGGAAGCCCTGTCCGGTCTTGTCGCCGAGAAACCCCGCGGCCACCATCCGGCGCAGCAGCGGCGGCGGGGCGTAGCGGCGGTCGCGTGTCACCGCGTAGAGGGCCTCGGTCGTCCGCAGGTGGACATCCAGCCCGATCCGGTCGAGTGTCTCCAGTGGACCGGCGCGATAGCCGAGCCCGAGCCGCAGCGCGGTGTCGATGTCCTCCGCGCTGGCCAGGCCGTCATCGAATTCCTGGATGACGTCGTTGAGGTAGGGCAGTTGCAGCGCGTTGACGAGGAAGCCGGGCCGGTCCCCGACCACGACCGGCTGTTTGCCCTCGATCGATCCGGCGAAGGCGACGAGGGCCTGCACCAGGTCCTCGCCGGTCCGCAGCGCGCGCACGACTTCGACCACCCCCGGTCCGGCCACCGGGCCGAGGAAGTGCAGGCCGGCCACCCGCGGCGGGTTCGGCACCCCGGCCGCCAATTCGGTCACCGACAGGGTGGCGGTGACGGTGACGAGCGGTGTCCCCTCGCCGATCACATCCGCGATCTCGGCCAGCACGGCCTGCTTCACCTCGGCCTCGTCGGGCACGGCTTCCAGGACCAGGTCTGCGTCGGCCAGATCGGCCCCGGCTCCGCGGGTGCTGCCCAGGGCGATCACCTCGCGCCCGGCCGCGGTTAGCGCCTCGGCGATCCCGGTGGCCGCGGTCCCCGAGCCGATCAGGCCGATCCGCTTGAAGTCTGCTGTGGACTCGCTCATGCCGGTCTCCTCAGGACCCGAACAGCCGGGTGTCGTCGTAGGTGTAGAACCCGCGGCCGGTCTTGCGGCCCAGATCGCCCGCGGCGACCATCCGCTCGACCATCGGCGGCGGGAAGAAGCGGTCGTCGCGCAACTGCTCGTAGAGCCGGGTGGCGACCTGCTGGTGGATGTCCATCCCGACGATGTCGAGCAGCCGGAACGGCCCCATCGGGTGGCCGAGTGCGCCCGGCACGGCGGCGTCGATGGCCTCCTTGGTGGCCCATCCGGCTTCCAGCGCCCGGATGCAGGAGTTCTCCCACGGGATGAGGAAGCGGTTGACGATGAACCCGGGCCGGTCCTTGGTCACCACGGTGGTCTTGCCGAGCGAGGCGAGGAAGTCCAGCGTCGCGCGGTGCGCCCACGCGGCGGTGTGCCGACCGTCGGCCACCTCGACGAGCTTCATCAGCGGAGCCGGGTTGCAGTAGTGGGTGCCGACGACGCGCTCCGGCCTGCGCGACCCGGCGGCGATCCCGGTCACCGACAGCGTCGAGGTGTTGGTGTGGAACAAGGTGGACTCGGCGACGATGTCGTCGAGCCTGCCGAAGGTGTCCTTCTTGAGCGCCAGGTCCTCGAACACGGCCTCGACGACCACGCCGCAGGGCGCCAGATCGGTGAGCTCGGTGGTGCCCCGCAACGCGTCCTTGGCCGTCTGGGCGGCGCCTGCGTCGAGTTTGCCGAGCCGGACGCTCTTGTCCAGGAACCCGCGCACGGTGGCAAGGCCGCGCTCGAGGTTGGCCTCGTCGATGTCGTACAGGATGGTTCGGTGCCCGGCGCGAGCCATGACGGTCGCGATCCCCGAGCCCATGGTGCCGGCGCCGAGGACGGCGACGGTCGTGCTCTTGGTGCTCACTGAAGTCTCCCGGGTGGCTGTCAGCGGACGCTCTGGCCGCCGTCGATGACGATGAACTCGCCGGTCATGAAGTCCGAGGCGCTGCCGGCGAGGAGCAGCAGCCACGGCTTGAGCTCGTCCGGGCTGCCCATCCGGCGCGCCGGGATGGCCCGCACCACGCGGGCCAGCATGTCGGGGTCGCCGTGCACGTCGGCGTTGAGGGCGGTGGCGAAGTAGCCGGGCGCGAGGGCGTTCACCTGGACGCCGTGGGGCGCCCATTCCACCGCCATGGAGCGGGTGAAGCCGAGGATCGCGGCCTTCGACGCCGAGTACGCCGCGTGCCGCGCGATGCCCTGGAGGGCGAAGTTGGACGCGATGTTGATGACCTTGCCGGACCCCTGGGCGACCAGGTGCCTGCCCACCGCGCGGGTGGCCAGGAAGGTGCCGCGCAGGTTCGTCGCGATGACCCGGTCCCATTCCTGCGCCGACTGGTCCACCAGGGGTGAGGTGGCCACGATGCCGGAGTTGTTGACCAGGATGTCCACCCGGCCGAACGTGTCGACCGTGGCGGTGACCATCCGCTCCACCGAGGACTCGTCGGTGACGTCGGTCGGGCAGGCCAGCGCCGCGCCACCGGCGGATTTCACCTCGTCGACGAAACTGTCCAGTTCGGACTCGGTGCGGGCGGCCACCGTGACCGCCGCCCCGGCTTCGGCCAGAGCCTCCGCCATCGCCCTGCCCAGCCCGCGGCCGGCCCCGGTGACGATCGCGACCTTGCCCTCGAGACTTTCCGTTGTCACGCCGAACCCTCCATCGCGCGGGTGGTTTCGCGGCCGATGAGCAACCGCTGGATTTCGTTGGCGCCGTCGTAGATCTGGGTGACCTTGGCGTCACGCAGGCAGCGTTCGACACCGAACACCGCCAGGTCGCCGTAGGGGCCCAGGATCCGGGCGGCGTCCACCGACGCCTGGAAACCCAGGTCGGTGCAGGACTGCTTCATGATCGCGATCTGGCCGGGCGACACTCCCGGGTCGGCGTCGACCTGGCGGGCGACGGCGTGCAGCAGCAGCCTGCCTTGCAGGATCCGGCCCCGCAGACCGGCCAGCGCGAAGGAGCACTCGTCCGGGAGCCGGTGACCGTGGAGCCGCGTCAGGGTCGCGAGCGTGCGGGCGTAGGCGGCGCGGGCCAGCCCGACGCCCTGTGCGGCTGCACTGATGCGCGACTTGACGACCGAGCTCATCACCACCGACCAGCCGCCGCCCACCTCGCCCAGTAGGTTCTCCCGGGGCACCGCGACGTGGTCGAAGAACAGCTCGGCCGTGCTGGAGCCGTGCATGCCCATCTTGTGCAGCGGCGCGCCACGGGTCAGGCCGGCCCAGCCGCCCTCGAGGACGAACGCCGTCACGCCCGCGCGGCCCAGCATCCGGTCGACGGTGGCGAAGCAGATGATCACGTCGGCCTTGTCCCCGGTGGTGATGAACGTCTTCTGACCGCTCAGCGACCACCCGTCCGCGACCGGGGTGGCGGTCGTCGTCAGGCTCGCGACGTCCGAACCGGCGTCCGGTTCGGTGACGGCGAGCGAGCCGTAGCGCGAACCGTCGAGCAGCCCGGGGATGTAGCGCCGCTGCAGCTCTTCGGTGCCCGCCAGCAGCAGTGGGTAGGCGGCGTGCGTCTGCGTCATGAACACGAGGCTGGTCGCCGCACAGCCCGCGGTGACCTCCTCCATCGCCACGGCGTAGGCGACGGTCGTGTCCGCCGTGCCGCCAAGGTGCTCGGGGAAGAGCAGCCCGCAGAGCCCCGCCCTGGCCAGCGCCCGCACGCTGTCGTGGGCGAAGGTGTGGGTGGCGTCCAGCATCGCCGCGCGCGGGGCGACGTCGGCGGCCACCACCTGGCGCGTGCGGGCGCGGACGTCGAGTTCGCGCGGGGTCAGTGACGCGTCGGCGGCAGGCTCGTCGAGCAGCGCGTGAAGCCGTTGGTACGCCTCGGGGTCGATGTCGATGTCGAGTGGTTCGGCGGGCATCCTCAGTCCTCCGGGTTCGGGAACACGGGGGTCCGGCGTTCGGTGAACGCGGCGACCCCTTCGGTGGACTCGGCGCTCACGATCGCCCGCGCCGCGAGCTCGGTCTCGGTGGACAACCCCTCGTCCAGCGGCAGGTCCCGCGCCGCCTCCACGGCACGCAGGATGGCGCGGACGGCGAGCGGCCCCCGCGAGGCGATCGTTCCGGCGATCGAGGCGGCCGTGGGCAGCAGCTCATCCGGCGCCACGGGCGGCACCGGCGTGAGGCCCAGTGCGTGGGCGTGGTCGGCGGACAGCCGAGTGCCGGTCAGCATCAGATGCGCGGCGACCCGTTGCCCGACGGCGTGGGGAAGCCGCTGAGTACCGCCGTAACCGGGGATCAGGCCCAGGCTCGACTCGGGCAGCCCGAGCGACGCCCGGGTGGACAGCACCGCGAACGTCGACGCCAGGACCAGTTCGAACCCGCCGCCCAGTGCGAGACCGTTGACGGCGGCGATCACGGGAACCGGCGCCCGCTCGATCTCCCGTAGCGCCGCCTGTCCCCGCGACATCAGCTCCCGTGCCCGCGCGAGGTCCGTCCCCAGGGCCGTGATCTCGTTCAGGTCGGCGCCGGCGCTGAACGCCTTCTGTCCGCTGCCGGTGATCACCACCGCGCGGACCGCCGGGTCGCCTGCCGCCTCCGCCACGCACCGCCGCAGGTCCCCGAGGAGTTCACCGGTCAGGGCGTTCAACGCGGCCGGGCGGTGGATCGTGAGCGTCACCGTCGCGTCCGTGCGTTCGACGAGCAGGTCGCTCATGAGGCCGCCGCCTCACCACCGGCGTCCACGGGTTCCGCGGCTTCGGCGATGACGCCTGTGCATCTCATCCGGGTGATCTCCTCTTCGTTGTAGCCCAAGCCGAGCAGGACCTGACGGGTGTGCTCGCCCAGCGCCGGGAACCGTTCGTTCCGCGCCGCGGTCGACGACAGCCGGAACGGGCTGCGCACCGTGACGAGCCCGTCCCCGGAACCGGGGACCGGGAGCACCGCCCCGCGGGCCACCACCTGCGGGTCCTTGACCACTTCGGACAGTGTGTGGACGATCGCGACCGGCACCCCGGCCTCGCCGAGGATGCGCAGCCAGTCGGCGGCGGGGCGCGTCGCCAGGCGTCCGGCGATGGCCTCGGTCACGCGCGCCCGTTGCTCGCGCCTGCCCGCGTTGTGGGCCAGCGCGGGATCTGCGGTCAGCTCCGGCAGGTCGAGCGCGGCGCAGAGCCGTTGCCACATCGCGTCGTTCCCGACTGCCACGACCATCGTCCGGTCCGCGGTTTCGAAGGGCTGGTAGACCGCGAGCACGGAATCGGTGCCACCACTGGGCGCCGGCTCAGGTTCGCCGGCGTGGAACGCCGCGATCCTGGGCGCCATCAACGCGAGGTCCGCGTCGAGCAGGGACACGTCGATGATCTCTCCCGCGCCGCTGACCCGTTGGCGGACCAGCGCCGCGTTGACCGCGATGGCCGCGCACATCCCGGTGACCACATCGGACAGTGCGGTGGAGACGCGCTGCGGGCTGCGCCCGGACTCCCCCGTCACCGACATCAGGCCGGAACGCGCCTGGGCGACCAGGTCGTAGCCCGGGAGGCCGCTGTCGGGACCGTCCGATCCGAACCCGGACATCGCGCAGTAGACGAGCCGCGGATTGCGCGATCGCAGGCGCTCGCCGTCGATGCCGAGGCCGTGCACCTTGGCCGGGTTGACGTTGTGCAGGAACACGTCGGCGGTGTCGAGCAGCCGCAGCAGCACATCCCGCCCCTCCGGGGCACGGATGTCGAGCACGACGGACTTCTTGTTGCGGTTGGCCGAGGCGAACCAGGCCGACTCGCCGTCCACGAAGGGCGGTCCCCAGGCCCGTGCGTCGTCCCCGGTTCCCGGGCGCTCGACCTTGATGACCGTGGCGCCGAGGTCACCCAGGTACATGGCGGCCGTCGGGCCGGCGTAGGACGTGGTCATGTCCACCACGCGGACACCCTCAAGCGGTCCGAGCGCGACCGGCATCGGCTTCCCCTCCCGTCACTTCCGCGTGACACTGTCCTCCAGCGGAGAACTGCAGACTAACAGCAACTCTGCACATTGCTCAACGTCTGACATTTAGCTTCCTGAAGCGACCACGGTCACACTTCTCCCGGTTTGACCTTCACACTGGTGGCAACGTTGCACCCTGGCCGCATGAGCCTGGAACTCTTCGACTACCAGCCGATCACCGAGCGGGAGCCGATCGCCTGGCCGAACGGGGCCCGCCTGGCGTTCTACGTCGGTCTCAACATCGAGCACTTCCACGTCGACAAGCCGTCCACCAGCATCTCGGCGTCCACGAACACGCTGGTGCCCGACGCGCTCAACTACGGGTGGCGCGACTACGGCCTGCGCGTCGGCATCTGGCGGGTGATCGACATCCTGGACCGGCACGGGATCCGCGCGTCGGCGCTGCTCAACTCCGAGGTCGCGCGGCACTACCCGCAGGTGATCGGGGCCGGCCGGGCCCGTGACTGGGCCTGGCTCGTGCACGGCCAGACCAACTCGCGCCTGCACGCGAACCTCGGCGAAGACGAGGAACGCGAGATCCTCACCGACGCGGTCACCACCATCGAGAAGGCGACCGGGCAGCGGCCGAAGGGCTGGATGGGCCCCGGCCTCACCGAAACCTTCGAGACGCCACGGCTGCTCGCCGAACTCGGCCTGAGCTACGTGCTCGACTGGACCAACGACGACCAGCCGTACCGGTTGAACGTGCCCGGCATGCTGAGCGTGCCCTACACCGTCGAGGTCAACGACCTGCTGATGTTCATCACCCGGGGCTTCACCGGCCCCGAGGTGCTGCAGATCGTCAAGGACCAGTTCGACCAGCTCTACGCCGACTCCGCGACCGGCGGCCGCGTCATGGCGCTCCCGCTGCACCCGTTCGTCATCGGCCAGCCGTTCCGCGCCCGCTACCTCGACGAGGCGCTGGCCTACATCGCGAGCCACGACGACGTCTGGCTCACCACCAGCGACGAGATCGCCGAGCACTACGCGCGCACGACCGCCTGAGGCGGCGGGACCCCGGGCAGGGCGGTGACCCCGCCCTGCCCGGGGCGTTCACGCCGCGGCGACCGGCTCGGCCGGGGCGGCGGCGGGTTTGCGCGCCAGTGCGAGGCTGACGAGCAGCCCGAGCACCATCCCGGCGGCGGTCAGCAGCACGACCAGGAACTCGCCGTCCGCCGTGGCGGCGCGCAGGTCCTCGCCGGTCTTGCCGCCGGTGCCGAGGTCCGCGAGCGCGGTGAACACGGCGAGGCCGATCGCGTTGCCGATGTTCAGCGCCGTGGACGCGATGCCGTTCGCGACGCCCTGTTCGGCCGCCGCGGTGCCGGTGGCGGCGGCGATCCACATCGCCGTCCACACCACACCCTGGCCGACGCCGGACACCACCAGCCCGGGCACCAGCAGCCCGTACCCGGCGCCGGCGTCGAACCCGATCGCCATGACCGCCGTGCCCACCACGCCGACCGCGAAGCCGCCGACGAGCGTGGTGCGCAGGCCGATCCGCGTGGTCAGCCGCTCGCCGAGCTGGGTGCCGGTCGCGATCGCCAGCGACGGGACCAGGAACGCGAGCCCGGCCTGCAGCGCGCTGTAACCGTGCACGCTCTGCATGAGGACGGTCAGGAAGTACGGCAGCACGCCGAACGTGGCCATGTAGATGAACGTGACGCTCATGCCGATCGTCAGGCTGCGGTTGCCGAACAACCGGAACGGCATGAGCGGATCCGCGCTGCGCCGCTCGATGACCGCGAACGCCACCAGCAGCACCGCGGACAACGCGAACGCGCCGAGCACCAGCCCGCTCCCCCAGCCCTGCTCGGGGCCCTGCACCAGCGCGAACACGAGCAGCGTCGCGCCCCCGGTGACGGTCAGCGAGCCGGGCAGGTCGAAGCGCCGCCGCGGCCCGCGCGCCGGGTCGCGCGGGATCACCGCGAGCGCGGCCAGCGCCACGAGACCGGCCAGCGGCACGTTGACGTAGAAGACGGCAGGCCAGCCGAAGTTCTCGGTGAGCACACCGCCGAGCAGCGCGCCGATGGTCAGCCCGCTGGCGCCCGCGCCACCCCAGACGGCCAGCGCGCGGTTGCGTTTCGGCCCCTCCGGGAACAGCGTGTTGATCAGGGACAGCGTGGCCGGCAGCAGCAGCGCGCCGCCGATCCCCTGCACCGCACGGGCGACGATGATCGTGGCGGGGGTCGGCGCCAGCCCGCCGGCCAGCGACGAGACCGCGTAGAGGGCCAGTGCCAGCACGAAGACGCGGCGCCGCCCGAGCAGGTCGGCGGCCCGGCCGCCGAGGAGCAGGAACCCGCCGGCGAACACGACGTAGGCGCTCACCACCAGCTGCTGGGTCTGACCGGGGAAGCCCAGGTCGGCGCCGATTTCGGGCAGGGCGACGAACACGATGTTGAGGTCCAGCGAGTAGATCAGCTGCGCGAGCGCGAGCAGGGGCAGCACCCAGCCCAGCCGCGGCCCGGCGGCCTGTCTCGGAAGAGCGGACATGCGGAAGCACACCTTCCAGGGTCGAAAGTACGATCGTACGCATAATTACGTACAGTCTGGCCGGCGAGCAAGAGGATTGTTCGACTTTTGCGGTACGGTAGTACCGTGAAGTACCGTCACCCGGAGCGCGACCAGATCCGCGTCGACGAGGTGCTGTCCGCGCTGGGCCACCCGGTGCGGCTGGCCGCCGTGCGCGTGCTGGCCGGCGGCGGCGAGCACAACTGCACCAGCGTCCTGACCGAGATCGGCGTCCCGGCCAAGTCGACGATGACCCACCACTGGCGGGTGCTGCGGGACAGCGGCGTGATCATCCAGGAGCCGTCGGGACGGGAGAACCTGCTGACCCTGCGCCGCGACGACCTGGACGCGCGCTACCCGGGCCTGCTGGACGCCGTGCTCGCCGGGGCCCGCACGGACGAGGCGGGGTCCTGATGGACTACGTGGTGCGGGCCGAAACGCCCGCGGTCGAGCTGTACCAGCGCCTGCGGGTCGGCGCCGGGCTGAGTCCGAAGTCGACGGAGGCGGCGACGGCGGGCCTGGCCGGATCGTGGTACGCGGTCGTCGCCTACCACGGCGACCGTCCGATCGGGATGGGCCGCGTCATCGGCGACGGCGGCACCGCCTTCCAGATCGTCGACATGTGCGTGCTGCCCGAGCACCAGGGGCGGGGCATCGGCAAGAAGATCATGGCGGCACTGGTGGACCGCCTGCGCGAGCGGGCGCCGCGCACGGCCTACGTCTCGCTCATCGCCGACGGCGACGCCCGGCACCTCTACGCCAAGTACGGCTTCGCGGAGACGGCGCCGGCGTCCGTCGGGATGGCGCTGCGGCTCTGACCGCGCGCCGGCGCCGCCCCTGCGCCGCGGTCAGCCGGCGTACACCAGTTCCACCTCGAGCTCCAGGTCGATCTCCTTGGACACGAGCAGTCCTCCCCTGGCGAGCGGCATGTTCCAGGTCAGCCCCCAGTCTTCCCGGTTGAGGCGGCCCCTGGCCGAAAAGACGGCGCGGTGGTTGTCCCACGGGTCCTGCGCGTAGCCGACGTAGTCGACCGCCAGTGTCACCGGCCTGGTCACGCCCTTGATGGTCAGCTCGCCGGTCATCGACCCGCGGCTGCCGTCCCAGCGCACGTCGCCGGACACGAAGGTCGCGGTGGGATGCGCGGGCACGTCGAAGAAGTCGGCTGATCTGAGGTGGTCGTCGCGGGCCTGGTCCCCGCTGTGCACCGAGGCCATGTCGATGGTCACCGAAACCTTGCTGTCCGCCGGGTTTTCGGCGATCTCCACCGCGCCGTCCACGCCGGTGAACCGTCCGCGCACCTTCGTCAGCATGAAGTGCCGTCCGACGAACGCGACCTCGGCATGCCCCGGGTCGATCCGCCACGTGCCGGCGGCAGGCAGCTCCACCTCGCCCAGCCTGCGGGTCGGCGTCGTTGATCCGGTCATCGGGAGTTCCTTCCTCGTTGGTAGATGCGTGCGCACGCACACATCTACTATCCTTACCCCATGAGCGCGTCCGACGACAAGGGCCTGGCTGCCTGGCGAGCGATGCTGCTGGCGTACAACGCCGCGCTGCGGGCCATCGACTCCGACCTGACCAGGTCCGGCACCATCCCCCTCACCTGGTACGACGTCCTGCTGGAACTGAACGCCGGGCCCGGGCGGCGGCTGCGCATGAACGACCTGGCCGAGCGGGTCGTGCTCAGCCGGACCCGCGTCAGCCGCCTGGTGGACGAGATGGTGAGCGCCGGGGTGGTCGAGAAGATCCGCGACGAGGAGGACCGGCGGGTGGTGTGGGCCGCCATGACCCGGTCCGGCGAACGTGCCTTCCGCACCACCGCGCCGCAGTACCTGCGCGGGATCGAGGAGCACTTCTCCCGGCACCTGACGGACGAGGAGAAGCGGGTCATGGCGGCCGCGCTGACGAAGGTCCGCGACGCCCACGCGGTTCTCGAGGTCAGGCCAGGTGGGTCCGGTAGAAGCCGGTCAGCTTCTCGACCGCGGCGGTGACGTGCGGCTCCCGGTCGTACAGGTCGACGTGCGTCGCGCCCTCGATCCAGTGCAGTTCCTTCGGCCCGCGCGCCTCCTGGAAGGCCTCCACCGCCATCCAGGACGTCACCGCCTCGCGCCCGGCGATCAGCAGCAGCGGGCGCGGCGCGATCAGGCCCACGAAGCGGAACGCGTCGAAGAGCGCCAGACGGTCCACACTGGACCACGGCAGCCGCTTCGCCGAGCGCGGGTGCTGTGCGCGGTCCGTGCAGTAGTACTCGAACCCCTCCACCCCGTGCTGTCCGCCCAGCGCGCGGGCCTGCTCGGCGGTGTCCGGGAAGAGCTGGAAGGTCTGCGCGCCCCCGCCGCGGGCCTCGGCGGTGCGGGCGGCGGCCGCCGCGTCGAGCATGCCCTGGAACACGGCCGGGTCCTGGGTGCCGTCGGCGCCGAGGCGGAACTGGCGGGCGACGTCGACGGGGCTGACGGTGCCGACGGCCTTGATGCGGTGGTCCCCCGCCGCCGCGGCCATCGAGTACCCGCCGGAGGCGCAGATGCCGAGCGTGCCGATCCGCTCGGGGTCGGCCTCGGGCCGGGTGGCGAGGTAGGAGACCGCGGCCTTGAAGTCCTCGACGCGCTGCGCCGGGTCCTCCAGGCCACGCGGCTCGCCCTCGCTCGCGCCCTGGTAGGCGGCGTCGTAGGCGAGGGTGACGAAGCCCTGCTCGGCCATCCGCCGCGCGTACAGACCGGAGGTCTGCTCCTTGACGCTGGTGCCGGGGTGGCCGACCACGAGCGCGGGCCAAGGACCGCTTCCGGTGTCCGGGGTGTACAGGTCAGCGGCGAGCCGGAGTCCGTTGCTGGGGAAGGTGACGTTCGTTCTCATGCATCCCAGGCTCGTCCGCGCCGGAGGCCGGTACCAGGGAAGGAACTGCCTGTGCAACCCAGTACCAGGCACGCCGTCCCCGCGGTGTGGACACTGGAGTCATGGAGACCAACGAGCTGGGCGAGTTCCTGCGCGCCCGCCGCGCCGCCCTCGACCCGGCCCGCGCCGGCTTCCCCGACGACGGCAGGCTGCGCCGCGTGCCGGGCCTGCGCCGCGAGGAGCTGGCCCAGCTCGCGCACATCAGCATCGACTACATCGTCCGGCTCGAACAGGGCCGCACGCGCCGGGTGTCCCGCCCGGTCCTCGACGCGCTCGCCGACGCGCTGCAGCTCGCTCCCGACGAGCGCGACTACCTGTTCGCGGTCGCCGAGGTCGCCCCGGCCGCGCCCGCCCGGCAGCCGGGCAGGCCCAAGGTCGACCGGCAGCTGCGGCAGCTGCTCGACGGCATGCGCGACGTCCCGGCCATGATCCTCAACCGGCGCATGGACGTGCTGGCCTGGAACCGGGGCGCGGCCGCGCTCCTGACCGACTTCGGCGCGCTGCCCGCGGCCGAGCGGAACCTGATCCGGCTCACCTTCCTCGACGACGCCTACCGCGCCCTGTACGCGGACTGGCCGCGCGCCGCTCGCGAATGCGTCGCGGTCCTGCGCATGGAGGCCGGCCGCAACCCCGGAGACAAGGCGCTGGCCGCGCTGATCGGCGAACTCAGCGTCCGCGACCCGGACTTCCGCACGTGGTGGGCGAGCCACCAGGTGCGCGGACCGCGCCAGCTGGTGAAGACCTACCTGCATCCGGTGGCCGGCCCGATCACGCTCGACGTGCAGCAGTTCTCCGTCGACACCCAGCCGGACCAGCAACTCGTCGCCTACACCGCCGAGCCCGGGTCCCCGTCGCAGGAGGCGCTGGACTTCCTGCTCGCGATGAGCCCGTCGGCGGTCGGCTCGTAACGCACTCCGGGCGGTCCCCGCTGCCGCTCCGCGATCGTCGGCACGGCCGGGCGCAACGCCTACCCGGGCGCCGCCGACACGGTCGCGCCCGCGCGCGCGGCGGATCCCGCTGCTCTTCGGCGGGTTCAGCCCGGCCGTGCCGGGCCGGATGACCCGTTGGGGCGCGGGGCGGCATCGGCGACGCCGCCCGCGACGGTCGCCCCGCGTGGTGGCGCTCGCCTACTTCGCCCTCACGCCCAGACCACCGCGTCCACTGTGGACACTGCTCCGGCGGCGATCACGGATGCGGTGAACGCGTTCGCCGGCCTGGGCGCGCACCGACGGCGCGTTGTGATCAGCGGCTGAGCAGCCGCTCCAGCCACGACTCCCGCGCGGCCACGCAAGCCTTGGCCACCGCCGATCCGGGGGCGATGTCGTAGAAACCGTGGAACGCGCCGCCCCATACGTGCAGCTCCGCTTCGCCCCCGGCGGCCCAGATGGCGCTCGCGAACGCCACCGCCTCGTCGCGGAAGACCTCGACCGCGCCGGCGTCGACGAACGTCGGCGGCAGCCCGCTGAGGTCGGCGGCGCGCGCCGGGGCCGCGTAGGGCGATACGTCGGCGGTGCCGCGCCGCTCGCCCAGGACCATCGTCCACGCGGTCAGGTTGCTGGTTCGGTCCCACACCCCGACGCCGTCGTACTCGCGCGCGGACACGGTCTCGCCGCGGTCGTCGATCATCGGGCACTGCAGCAGCTGCCCGGACAACGCCGGACCGCGGCGATCGCGCGCCAGCAGGGTCGTCCCCGCGGCGAGCCCGCCCCCGCCGCTACCGCCGAAGACGACCAGCCGCGCCGGGTCGAACCCGAGCTCGTCCGCGTGCCCGGCCATCCACCGCAGAGCGGCGTAGCAGTCCTCGACCGGCACCGGGTGCGGGTGCTCGGGCGCGCGCCGGTACTCGACGGTGACGGACACCGCGTCGTACTTCATCGCCCAGTCGATCAGCGGGTGCACGGAGGCGAACCGGTCCCCCATCACCATCCCGCCGCCGTGGATGTGGAAGATCCCCGGCCCCCGCTCGCGGTGGTCCTCGCGCGCGATGACCGAGACCGTGATCTCCGCCCCGCGGTACCCGGGGATCGTGTGGTCGGTCCAGGTGACCGGGCGGCCGCCGATCTGCTCCTCGATCGTCGGGAACGGCAGGGCGCGGAAGTGGTCGAGCCGGTCCGCCGTCATGCCGACCGGCACCCGGCCCTCCAGAGCGGGCAGCAGCGCGGCGAGTTCGGGGTCCAACGGGAGGTTCTTCGTCACCCGGTGCATTTCACCACAGGGAGACCGGCGCCCGCGGGCACCGGTGCGCCATCCGCGAGTTCCGTCTGTTGTGGACCTGTCGGCCCTGCCGGGAGAGCTAGCCCGCCCCGAAGCCGCGCAGGAAGGTGTCCACCAGGACGTCGGCGGCTTGGGCGTCGCTGAGGTCGGGCAGGTCCCGGGTGGCGAGGTGCAGCAACTGGCCGAGCACCCTGCTCGCCCAGCCCGCGGGCAGGCCGGGCCGCAGGAAACCTTCGTCGGCGGCCCGCTGCGCGAACCGCTCGACCTCGTCGACCGAACGCTGCCGCCGCGCCCAGATCTCCGGGTCCGAGCGCATCCGGCTGACCTCGGTGGGCCACTTGCGGTTGACCCCGACGATCAGTTCGACGTACCGGTGCAGCGCCACCGGCACCGGCGCTTCCCGCAGCCGGGCGGCCTCGATCGCCGCCTCGATCGCGTCGAGGCGGGCTTCGTACACCGCCGTCAGCAGTTCTTCGCGACTGGCGAAGCGCCGGTACACGGTGCGACGGTCCACACCCGCCTCGGCGGCGATCGCGGCGATGCTGGTCGCGGGGTCCTCGGCGAGCATGCGGGCACCCGTGGTCAGCACGAGCTCGAGGTTGCGTGCGGCGTCGGCTCTCACGGCATCAACATACCCTCCGCTGCCGCACTCCGAGCCAGTATCTGCCACAGCGCTGAGGCGTTCTCCTGCGCGACCGCGCATGGCCACCCGACCGGTGATCGCGGAGGCTGGTATGGTTGACGCGCAAGGGAACCGTTCTGAGGAGACTCGACGTGGCAGGTGAAGACGACATCTCCGGGTGATCCCCCGGAGTGAGCAAGCCCCCGGCGCTGCCGTGGTGGCCGATGTCGTCATCCACCCGTATCCGCGGTCCACTGGTCCGCGCCACCCCTTTTCGAGGTCTCTTTTCCATGTCCGAATCCCGCATTGTCGTGTCCGGTCTGTCCTTTTCCTGGCCGGACGACACCCCCGTCTTCGACCAGCTGTCGTTCAGCGTGCCGGACGGGCGGACCGGTCTCGTCGCCCCGAACGGGGCAGGCAAATCCACCCTGCTCAGGCTGATCGCGGGCGAGCTGAAGCCCTCCGACGGCGGCGTGTCCGTCGACGGCCTGCTCGGCTACCTCCCGCAGGACCTCCCGCTGACCGGTGAACCGACCGTCGCCGAGGTGCTGGGCATCGAGCCGGTGCTGCGCGCGCTGGCGGCCGTCGAGTCCGGCGACGTCGCCGAGGAGCACTTCACCACCATCGGCGAGGACTGGGACATCGAGGAGCGCACCCGCGCCCAGCTGGACCGGCTCGGCCTGGAGGACATCACGCTGGACCGCACCCTGGGCACCCTGTCCGGCGGCCAGATCGTCTCGCTCGGCTTGGCCGCCCAGCTGCTCAAGCGGCCCGACGTGCTGCTGCTCGACGAACCCACCAACAACCTCGACCTGCAGGCCCGGCACCAGCTCTACGCCGTGCTCGACGACTGGTCCGGCTGCCTGCTGGTGGTCAGCCACGACCGCGCGCTGCTGGACCGGATGGACCGCATCGCCGAGCTCGACGGCGGCGAGATCCGGTACTACGGCGGCAACTTCACCGAATACGAGCAGGCTGTGCAGGCCGAGCGCGAGGTGGCGGAGAAGAACATCCGCAGCGCCGAGCAGGAGGTCAAGCGCGAGAAGCGGGAGATGCAGCAGGCGCGGGAGCGGGCGGCGAAGCGGGCGAGCAACGCGCAACGCAACCTCGCCAACGCCGGCCTGCCGAAGATCCTCGCGGGCGCCCGCAAGCGCAACGCGCAGGAGTCCGCGGGCAAGGCCGACGGCACGCACGCGGCCCGGGTCAGCGCGGCCAAGGCCAAGCTGGACGAGGCCGAGCGGTCGCTGCGGGAGGACCAGAAGATCACCCTGGAACTCCCACAGACCGCGGTGCCCGCGGGCCGGACGCTGTTCCTCGGTGAGGGGCTGCGCAAGCGGGACCTCTTCGGCGACGGGGTGGACCTGGCGATCCGCGGTCCGGAGCGCATCGCGCTGTCCGGCGCGAACGGGTCCGGCAAGTCCACGCTCCTGCGCATGATCACCGGCGATCTCGAGCCGGACGGCGGCGAGATCAAGCGCGCCGACGGCCGGATCGCCTACCTGTCCCAGCGCCTGGACCTGCTCGACGACACGCGGACGGTCGCGGAGAACCTGGCGGCGTTCGCGCCCGCGATGCTGCCCGCGCAGCGGATGAACCTGCTGGCGCGCTTCCTGTTCCGCGGCGACCGGGCGCACCTGCCCGTCGCCGTCCTGTCCGGCGGGGAACGGTTGCGCGCCACGCTGGCGTGCGTCCTGTTCGCCGAACCCGCGCCACAACTGCTGTTGCTGGACGAACCGACGAACAACCTGGACCTGGTCAGCGCCGGGCAGCTGGAGAGCGCGCTCAACGCCTACCAGGGCGCGTTCGTGGTGGTGAGCCACGACGAGCGGTTCCTGGGTGAGATCCGGATCGATCGCAGGCTGCGGCTCGACGGCGGCAAGCTGGCCGAGTCCCGCTGATGGCGGCGGCTCTCGTCGCGCACGACCTCGTGCGCGTCCTCGGTGACCGCCGGGTGCTGGACGGGGTGTCGCTCACCGCGGCGCCCGGGCACCGGATCGGGTTGATCGGGGAGAACGGCGCGGGCAAGTCGACGTTGCTGCGCGTGCTGGCCGGAGTGGACCGGCCGGACCGCGGCAGCGTCGAGCGCCCGGCGGATCTTGGCTACCTGCACCAGGAAATGCCGTTCGACCCGGCGGCCACGGTGGCGGACGTGGTCGACGACGCACTCGCGGGCGCGCGCGAGGACCTGGCGGAACTGGAGCGGCTCGGCGCGCTGCTCGCCGAGGACGAGGGGCTGTTCGACGTGTACTCCGAGCGGCTGGCGCTCGCCGAGCTGCACGACGCGTGGGACGCCGACCGGCGCGCGAAGATGGTCCTCGACGGGCTGGGGCTGGGCGGGGTCGCGCTGGAGCGCCGCCTCGGCGAGTTGTCCGGCGGGCAGCGCGGACGGCTCGCGCTGGCCGCGCTGCTGGTGCGGCGGCCGTCCGCGGTGCTGCTGGACGAGCCGACGAACCACCTCGACGACGGTGCCGCCGCGTTCCTCGAAGAGCAGGTGCGCGGCCTGCCCGGCACCGTTGTGGTCGCGAGTCACGACCGCGCGTTCCTGGACGCCGTGTGCACGGACATCGTCGACCTCGACCCGGCGGTCGGCGGGCCGGTGCGGTTCGGCGGGAACTACACCGGTTACCTCGCGCAGAAACGGGCAGACCGGCAGCGGTGGGAGCGGCGCTACGCCGAGGAGCAGGAGGAGATCGCGGCGCTGCGGGATTCGCTGGGCGTGACCGCGCACCGGGTCGCGCCGAACCGGGCGCCGCGGGACAGCGAGAAGATGGGGTACGGGCACCGGGCGGGGCGGGTGCAGAACTCGATCTCGCGCCGGGTCCGCAACGCCGCGCGACGGCTGGAGGAGCTGGAACGCACGCGGGTGCCCGCTCCCCCGCCGCCGCTGCGGTTCCGCCCGGACGCGCTCACCGGTCAGGCGCCGGACGAGGTGCTGGTGTCGCTGCGGGACGTGCACGTGCCCGGACGGCTCACGGTCGAGCGCCTCGACGTCGGCGCCACGGCACGGCTCCTGGTCACCGGCGCGAACGGCGCGGGCAAGTCGACGCTGCTGCACCTGCTGGCGGGGCGTCTGGACGTTCCCGGCGTGCGGCGGCTGCCGAAGCTGCGGACCGGATTGCTGAGCCAGGACACCGAGTTCCCCGAGCCTTCGCGAACCGCACGCGAGACTTACGCAGCAGGCGCCGGTGCCGGGGCGGTGCCGCTGGAATCGTTGGGACTGCTGGGGAAGTGGGACGTCGACAAGCCGGTCGGCGAGCTGTCGGTGGGCCAGCGACGACGGCTGGCGCTGGCGATCCTCGTCGCGAACCCGCCGCAGCTGCTCCTGCTGGACGAGCCGACGAACCACCTCTCCCCCGCCCTGTGCGACGAACTGGAGGACGCGCTGGGCCCTGGCCCCGGCGCGATCGTGGTGGCCGCGCACGACCGCCGCCTGCGTGAGCGGTGGCGGGGCGCCGAGTTGGGAGTCCACAACGGACGGATCGAGCCGGGTTAGCCGGCCGCGCGGCGGAAGAGGTCCGGGCGCCGTGGCGCCCAGAGTTCGTCCGCCAGGTGGCGGTCCTGCCAGGACGACGGCGGGTCGGCGATCCAGTCATGGCCGAAGATCGCGTACGGGTAGGCCGGCGCGGAGCAGCTCAGCTCGTAGTGGTCCAGGTAGCCCATCAACGGCGCCCACAACTGCCGGTCCGCGATCACCAGGTAGGAGGCCGCGAGGCCCGGCTCGTGCACCCAGGTGCGCATCACCCGGGCGAGGAACACGTCGGTGATGGGGTTCGGCTTGGACTCGAACGCGGGGCAGATCAGGTGCCGGGCGATGCCGAAGTGCGCCCCGGGCGGCAGGTTCCGCCGCGCGACGTCGTGCCAGACGTCCGCGATCACCGGGTCGGCGTCCAGCTCCTCGGGCGCCGGCTCGCGCACCGTCAGCCAGCTCATGAAGGCACGCAACCGGCCGCTGTCGGCGCAGCGCAGGATGTAGAAGCCGCCGGGCTGGCGGTTCAGCCAGAACCGGACCGACGACGCGGTGAACTCGCCGCAGGTTTCGCGCGCGAGCGCGACCAGCTCGTCGTGGTCGGCCGGGGTGACGCCGGTGGCCCGCACGTCCGGCTCCCCCGTCGCCGACACGTACCGGCTCGTCACCCCGCCGCGGCGCCGCAGGTGGCTGATGGTCCGCAGGACCGCCGCGCTCGCCCGCGGATCGGTGGCGTCGCGCAGCAGCGTGTTCATCGTGTAGTCGCGGATCCGACGGTGCATGCGCTCGTAGCCGACCGGGTCCCGCCACCGCAGGTGGGCCTCCAGCGCTTCGCGGAGCACCCCGTTGATGTCCAGGCCGTGCCCCGGCGTCTCGACGTAGGGCTGCACCCGCAGCCAGTCGAACAGCTCGGCGGCGTCCCCGTCGGGCACGGCGACGCGCAGGAGGTCCTCGGTGGTGTACCGGGCATGCGCGCAGACGTGCAGCGCCCGCCGGTGCTGCGCCGACGGCACCGCACCGATCAGGGTGTCGAGCACGGTGTCGACCACGAACCGCACGGCCTCGCGGCGCGACGGCTGCCCGGTCGCCGACATGCTCCGCCCGACCTCGGCGGCCAGCGACAGCACGAACGGGTTGCCCGCCGCGAAGTCCACGATGGACGGAACGAACCCGGGATCGACGCCCCGAGCCTCGACCAGCGCCGCCGACTCCGCGGCGCCGAGCGCGTCCAGTCGCCGCACCACGATCGAACCGGACCACGCCGGGTCGGTGATCCAGCCGGCGCTGGGCCCGGCGCGGCCCGCCACCACCACGATCGAATCGGCGGGCAGCGCGCGGAGGTATTCGTCGCGCAGCCACGGTTCGAGTTCGCCGTGCCGTTCGAAGGAGTCGACGAGCACGACGGGTCCGGCGGACGCCGCCGTCAACCCTTCGGCGAGCTGGTCCAGGCGTTCCCGCAACTCCATGGTGGTGAGGACGTGCAGGTGCCACACCGTCCGGCCGGCCGCCGTGGCGTCGTCGGCGTAGCGGCGCAGCAGGGTCGACTTGCCGATCCCGGCGTGACCGCACAGGAAGAACACCACGAGGCCGTCGTCGCGCCTGCGCCCGAGCATCGCCGCGAAGGCGGCGCGCTCGGTGTCCCGGCCGACGAACCAGGATCCGACGGCGCGGTCCGGTGCCGCACCAGCCGGGCGGCCCGCCACCGGCGCCACGGCCCGCAGCGCGGGCACGAACTCGTCGTCGCCGCGCAGGATCTTCTCGTGGATGGCCCGCAGCCGCGGCCCCGGGCTGACGCCGAGCTCCGTGCCGAGCAGGTCGTAGACCATCCGGTAGACCTCCAGCGCCTCGGCACGGCGGCCGCTGCGGTAGAGGGCCAGCAGCTGGATCTCGTACAGCGGCTCCTCCAGCCGGTTCAACTGGATGAGCAGCGGCACCTCGGCCACCACCTCGGCGTGCTCGCCCATCTCCAGGCGCAGCTGCAGCAGCTCCTGGGTGGCGATGAGTTTCAGCCGCTCCAGGCGGACGCGTTCCCCCTCGGCGGCCTCACCCGGCACCCCCGCCAGCGCGGTGCCCGTCCACAGGTCGAGCGCCGCGCGCAGGTGCTTGACCGCGCCCGGCACGTCCCCGTTCGCGCGTTCCTGCCTGGCGGTCTCGACCAGCCGCGTGAACTCGTCCGCGTCGAGCGCGAACAGCGACGGGTCGAGCATGTAGCCGCCGGACTGCGAGCGGATCGCCGAGCCGAGGCCGTGCTCGGCGAGCACGCGCCGGAGGCGCGAGATGTACGTGCGGATGATGGCCTCACCGGTGGCCGGGGCGCGATCACCCCACAGGCCGTCGATGAGCTCGCCGACCCGGACGAAGCTGCCACTGCGCGACAACAACAGCATCAGCACGGCCTGCTGTTGCGGCGTACCCAGTTCCGGCTCGGCGTCGCCGCAGCGGAGGCCGGGCGGTCCGAGGATGGTCAGACGGGAATGCGGCGGAACCAGGGTGCGCTGTGTGATCACGGCTGCCCGGCGGTGCATACCCGGAAGGTAGGTCTGCCGGGCCGGCCCTCGCGAGCGTCACGTGACGCAGTGCTTGTACGTCACCGCGCCACCCACTCGGTGCCGGACTCCGCTCGTCGCGGGATCCCGGCGATGACGTACAGCGGTGACGTCGCCCGACGGTCGCCGCGGCGGTTCCGGCGTTCGTAGCGTGGTCGGCACATCCCACGGAACGCAAAGGAAAGCCGATGTCTGAGATCACCTACACCGCGGTCGCCTCCTCCACCGCGGAGGGCCGCAACGGGGGTCACGCCAGGTCCGACGACGGCGCGCTCGACGTCACGCTCGGCGTGCCCAAGGCACTCGGCGGCGCGGGCAACGGCACCAACCCGGAGCAGCTGTTCGCCGCCGGCTGGGCATCCTGCTTCGTCGGCGCGGTGCGCCGGGTCGCCACGGCGAAGAAGGTCCACCCGGCCGACCTCGCCGTCATCGCGGAGGTCACCCTGCACCACGACACGGAGGCCAACGACTTCAAGCTGAGCGCGGCGCTGCACCTGGAGGCCTCCGGCGTCGACCAGGCCACCGCCGACGAGCTGGTCCAGGGTGCGCACCAGCTGTGCCCGTACTCGAATGCCACGCGCGGCAACATCGAGGTCACCCTCGACGCGACCGTCGCCTGACCTCTCCCCGTACCTCGAGCCCGCCCCCGTTGTCCCCGGTGGCGGGCTCGAGCCCGTTTTGTCCACAGTGCACGGAACTCGTCGGCCTGAAGGCCGGTGGCGGTTCGCGGAGCGTCACACCCGCATCCGGCTCGTCGGGGATGTCAGCCACCACCTCCGCTGAAGTGTGACCCTCCGGACACTAAACGCCTCATCACTGTGGCAATTAAGTGCTACATTGATGAGGCAGTTGAATCCCGGAGGGAGCACCAGTGATCACCTACGAGCAGCTCTTCATCGGCGGCGAGTGGACCACCCCGAGCAGCGCGGAGCTGCTGGACATCCGGTCCCCGCACGACCAGTCGCTGCTGGGCCGCGCCGCGCAGGCGCTGCCCGCGGACGTCGACCGGGCCGTCGCCGCCGCGCGGAAGGCCTTCGACGAAGGGCCGTGGCCGCGCACCTCGCCCGCCGAGCGGATCGCCGTCATCCGCAGGCTCGTCAAGCTCCGCGAGGAGCGCGCCGACGAAATCGCGGCGCTCATCTCGGCCGAGAACGGTTCGGCCCTGTGGTTCACCAAGGCCGGCCGGCCCGGGCTGACCCGTCAGGCAAACGCCTACCTGAAGGCGGCGGAGGAGTTCGGCTGGGAGGAGACCCTCGAACCCTCCGACCCCGCCGCGCCGTTCCGCTCGGTCGTGCGCCGCGAAGCGGTCGGCGTGGTCGCCGCGATCATCCCGTGGAACTCGCCGTTCTCGTCGGCGATGGCGAAGATCCTGCCTGCGCTGCTGGCCGGGAACACGGTCGTGCTCAAGGTGTCGCCGGAGAACACGCTGAGCATGAACCTGCTCGCGGACCTGCTGGCACAGACCGGCCTGCCGGAGGGCGTGATCAGCGTGCTGCCGGCGGACCGCGAAACCAGCGAGCACCTGGTCAAGCACCCGGGTGTGGACAAGATCGCCTTCACCGGCTCGACCCGCGCCGGGCGCCGCATCGCGTCGCTGGCCGGTGCGCAGCTCAAGCGCGTGAGCCTGGAACTGGGCGGCAAGTCCGCGATGATCATCCTGCCGGACGCCGACCTCGGCGCCGCGATCCAGGGCGTGAAGTTCTCCTCCCTGCTGAACAACGCCGAGTCGTGCATCGCCCAGACCCGCATCCTCGCGCCGCGTGCCCGTTACGACGAGGTGGTCGCCGGGCTGACGGAGCTCGTCGAATCGCTGGGTGTCGGCGACCCGGCTCAGGACACCACGTTCATCGGCCCGATGGTGCGGCGCGACCAGCAGCAGCGCGTCCTCGACTACATCCGGACCGGCATCGAGGAGGGCGCCCGGCTCGTCACCGGCGGCCCGGAAGTGCCGGCGGGGCTGGAAAACGGCTTCTACGTGACGCCGACGCTGTTCGCCGACGTGGACAACTCGATGCGCATCGCGCAGGAGGAGATCTTCGGCCCGGTCCTGGTCGTCATCGCCTACGAAGACGAGGACGACGCGGTCCGCATCGCCAACGACTCCGAGTACGGCCTGTCCGGCGGCGTGTGGTCGGCCGATCCCGCGCACGCGCTGGAGGTCGCGCGCCGGGTCCGCACCGGCACGATCACCGTCAACGGCGCGCCCATCGGGTTCGACGGGCCGTTCGGCGGGTTCAAGGCCAGCGGCCTCGGCCGTGAGTACGGCGCGGTCGGGCTCGGCACCTACACCGAGTACAAGACGGTCACGATCCCCGTGCAGGCACGATGACCACCCTCGACGTCCCCGCCAGACCCGCCGTGCGGCCGGCGATGACAGCGCTCGTCCTGGCTGTCCTGCTGGCCGCGCTGGACCAGACCATCGTGTCGACCGCGCTGCCCAGGATCGCCGGGGACCTCGGCGGGTTCCGCGACATCGCCTGGGTCACCGCGTCCTACCTGCTCGCCTCGACCGCGGCCACCCCGCTGTGGGGCAAGCTCGGCGACATGCTGGGGCGCAAACGCCTCTACCTCATCGCCACCACGGCGTTCCTGGTCGCCTCCGCGTTGTGCGGGCTGGCGCAGGACCTGCCGCAGCTCGTCGCCGCGCGCGCCCTGCAGGGGCTGGCCGGCGGCGGGATGATCGTCCTGACGTTCGCGCTCGTCGGCGACATCGTCGCGCCGGAGGAGCGCGGCCGGTACCAGGGCCGGTTCGGCTCGGTGTACGGCGTGGCGAGCATCGCCGGGCCGCTGCTCGGCGGGCTGTTCACCGACGAGTTGTCGTGGCGGTGGGCGTTCCTGGTCAACGTGCCGGTCGGGCTGGTGGCGGTGGCGATCGCGGCGCGGCACCTGCCGGCGGCGGTGCGGCGCCCGGCCGCCCGGATCGACTACCTGGGCGCGGGTTTGCTGGCCGCGACGGCCACGGCGCTGATCCTGATCACCACGTTCGGCCAGCGGTGGGGCTGGGCGTCACCGGGCATCCTGGGTCTCGCGGCGACGGCCGTCGTGCTGATCGCGCTGGTGATCCCGGTCGAACGACGGGCCGTCGCGCCGGTGCTGCCGCTGTCGATGCTCACCTCGCGGACGGTCGTGATCGCCTCGGTGGTCGGGTTCGCCGCCAACGTCGCGATGTTCAGCGTGCTGGTCTACCTGCCGACGTACCTGCAGGTGGTGGACGGGGTGTCGGCCACGCTGTCCGGGGTGCACATGCTGCCGCTGGTGATCGGGCTGGTGGTGAGCCAGTCGCTGGCCGGGCGGTGGATCGCGAACCCGGCGCGCGTGCGGGTGGTGCTGGTGAGCGGCATGGTGCTCAACGTCGCCGGGCTCGTGCTGCTGGGCACGCTGGCGCCGGGGACCGCGCAGTTCGTCCTGGTGCTGTACTTCCTGGTGACCGGTGTGGGTGTCGGGATGGTGCCGATGGTCGCGCTGACGGCGGCGCAGAACGCGGTCCCGGCGACGGACATCGGCGCGGCGAGCGCGGTGGTGACCTTCGCCCGGTCGATCGGCGCGGCCTTCGGGGTGGCGGTGTTCGGGACCCTGCTGGGCGGTGACGTGGCGGGGAACATCGGTGGGGCGTTCCGGTGGATCACGCCGTTGGTGGTGCTGGGGACGCTGCTCGCGCTTCTTCTTCCGAGGCGGCGTTGACCTTCGCTCGAAATTCCACTGAGGACAGAAGCCCGGGGCAGCAAGGCGCTTTTCGCGTGACAGCCCCTACAGGTGGTCCGCGTCCACGATCGCGCGCGCGAAGGGTTGTGGCGCCTCCTGTGGCACGTTGTGCCCGATGCCGGCGAACACGCGGTGGTCGTACTTGCCGGTGAACTTGCTCCGGTACGCCATGCCGTCCGCCGCCGGGCCGTCGAAGTCGCTGCCGATCGTGATCGTGGGCACGGTGATCGCCGGTGCGGTCTGCAGTTTCTGCTCGTAGACCTCGTACTGCGGCTCGCCCGGGGCCAGGCTCAAGCGCCAGCGGTAGTTGTGCACCACGATCGCCACGTGGTCCGGGTTCTCGAACGCCGCCGCGCTGCGGTCGAACGTCGCGTCGTCGAAGTTCCACGCCGGGGAGGCGTTCTTCCAGATCAGCTTGTTGAAGTCGTGCCGGTTCTTCGTGTAGCCCAGTACGCCGCGCTCGGTCGCGAAGTAGTACTGGTACCACCAGCCCAGCTCGGCCGCGGGCGCCAGCGGCTGCTGGTTCGCCGCCAGGTTGGTGATCAGGTAGCCGCTGACCGCGACCAGCGCCTTGACCCGCTCCGGCCACAGCCCGGCGATGATCGCGGCCGTGCGCGAACCCCAGTCGTAGCCACCGAAAACCGCCTTGTCGATCTTGAGCGCGTCCAGCAGGGCGATGACGTCGAGCGCGATCGCCGACTGCTGCCCGTTGCGCACGGTCTGCCCGGACAGGAACGTGGTGCTGCCGTACCCGCGCAGGAACGGCACGATCACCCGGTAACCCTGGGCGGCCAGCAGCGGTGCGACGTCGACGTAGCTGTACGGGTCGTAGGGCCAGCCGTGCAGCAGCACCACCGGCGTGCCGGTCGCGGGCCCGGACTCGAAGTAGCCCATGTCCAGCACCCCGGCGGTCACCTGCTTGACCGGGCCGAGCGAGGTGTGCTCGCCGGAGCCCGTCCGCAGGTCCGCGCCCGGAGGGGGAGCCGCGGCCGGTGTCGCCTTCGGCGAGCACCCGGCCAGCGAAGCCGCCGCCGCGCCCGCCGCGATCGTCTGCCCGAACAGTCTCCTGCTGATCATCTCGAAACTCTCCCGTGCGAGGTGCCCGTTGACGTCGACGACGCTAGGCACCGCGCGCGGGGTTCCGCGCCCGTCGGATGACGCTGCGGGTGTACGTCACCCCAGGTTTTCGAGGATGCCGGCCAGGTCACCGCGCGAGCTCACGCCCAGTTTCGGGAAGATCCGGTGCAGGTGGGTGCCGACCGTGCGGTGCGACAGGTACAGCCGCTGCCCGATCTCCCGGTTGGTCAGCCCACGCGCGGCCAGCTCGGCGATGCTGAGCTCGTGCGGCGTCAGCTTCTCCCGCGCGTCCGGGCCGCGGTTCGGGCTCGACTCCCCCGCGCTGCGCAACTCCCGCCGCGCCCGCTCACCCCACGCGGTCATGCCGAGCGCGTCGAACGTCTCGCGCGCGGTCCGCAGGTGCGTCCGCGACTCCACCACCCGCCGTTGCCGCCGCAACCACTCGCCGAACGCCAGGTGGACGCGGCCGCGCTCGGCGGGCCAGCCGGTCAGATCCGCCCGCAGCGCCGCCAGGAACAGCTCCTCGGCGTCGTCGGTGGACGCCAGCGCCGCCCGCGCGTACCGCAGTCCGATGTGGAGCGCCGGGGACGAGGTCGTCTTCCCGAGCGGTTCCATCTCCGCCAGGATGTCCCGCATCGTGTCGCTCTGTCCGGATCGGACCGCCGCCTCGGTCAGCTCGGCGAGGAAGTACGCCCGCAACGCCGCCTGGTAGGCCGGATCGGCCGGGTCGAGCACGCGGCGAAGGTCGGCGAACGCGTCTTCGTAGCGCCCCTCGCTCAGCGCGGTGAGCCCGCGGGCGAGCTGGACGGTCGCCAGCACCGGCCGGGCGCCCGCGGCGAGCCCGGCCCGCTCGGCCTCGTCGGCCAGTGCGGTGGCCTGCTCGTGCTCGCCCCGCAGCGCGGCGATCTCGGCCTGCACCGCGGTGGCCAGCCCGAACATGAACGGCTGGTGCGTCTCCTTGGCGAGCTGGGCGGCCTCGGCGGCGATCGGCACCGCGGTGGCGAGATCGCCGAGCCGGGTGCGGCTCCACGCCTGCACGGCCAGCGCTCGCGGCAGCAGCCCGAGCAAGCCCTGGGCCCGCAGGCCCGGCGCGGCCGCCGCGGAGAACCGCGCCGCCAGGTCGAACGCCCCGACCTGCAGTGCCGCGCTGCCGAGGTAGCGGTCGGCCGCGGAGTCCGCCCCCGCGGAGCCGGCCAGCGTGCGCAGCCCGGCGAGCACGCTCTCACCGCGGTCGAAGGGCGCGACGTAGGCGGCGATCGCGACCTGGCGCGGATCGTCGTCGGGCAACGGCAGCCGGTCCGACACCGCCAGCAGCGCGCGCCGGGTCTCCGGGCCGGGTTCGGACCAGAAGCAGCGCATCGCGGTGCTCCACAGGACCCGCACCGCGACCTCGGGGTGCCCGTCATCGGCGACCTGCGACGCCAGCTCGCCGAGTTCCGCGACGCGCGTGATGTCCTCGCGCACCCCGTCCTCGAACGCGCTGAGCAACCAGGCGGCGGTGGCCTGCTGGCGCGGGGTGAGTTCCAGGGTCTGCGCCTCGCGGACCAGCCGTTCGACCGTCTCGCGGCGGCCGCAGTCGCCTGCCAGCTCCGCGGCGCGCAGCAGGCGGACCGCGCGCCGGTCCGGCCGCTCGGACAACCGGGCGGCCTGTTCGACCGCGGCGATCGCCGCCGTGGCCGCACCACGGCGGCGGGCGCGTTCGGCGACGTCGTCCAGTTCCCCGGCCACCGCCTCGTCGGCGCTCGTGGTCGCGGCCGCCTGGTGCCAGGCCCGCCGGTCCGGGTGCGCGACCAGTGTCGCCGCGAGCGCCAGGTGAGCCTGCCTGCGCTCGGCGAGCGTCGCGGCCGCCGGGATGGCCGACCGCATCAGCGGGTGCCGGAACGTCACCGCCCCCACCGCGACGTCGACGAGACCGGCGTCCACCGCCGGGGCCAGCACGTCGACCTCAACGGTGTCCTGCCGGACCAGCCCGGTGGCGGACAGCGTTTCGGCGATCGAGTCGCTCTGCCCGAGCGCCGCGACCAGCAGCGCGGTGCGGGTCGGGGCGGGCAGGTCGGAGACCCGGGCGGTGAAGGCCCGTTCGAGCCGGTCGCTGAGCGGCAGCACGGGATCGAGCACGCCCGCTCCGGCCACAGCGGCGGGCAGTTCCGCCAGCGCGAGCGGGTTGCCGGCCGCCTGTGCGAGCACCTGTTCCCGCGCCGGCCGGGCCAGGTCCGGGGCGACCGAGTCGAGCAGGCCGGCGGCGTCTTCGTCGGACAGCCGCTCGACCGGCATCGGGGTCAGCCCGGCGTCCTGCAGCGTCGAGCGGTCATCGTCGCGCAGGGTCGCGATCAGGGCGACCGGCTCGGAGTCGATCCGGCGGGCCACGAAGGCCAGCACGTCGACGCTCGCGCGGTCGAGCCAGTGCACGTCCTCGGCGACGAGCAGCAGCGGCCGGTCCGCGGCCTCCTCGGCCAGCAGGGTCAGCGCTGCCAGGCCGACCAGGTAGGTGCTGGGTTCGTCCCCGTCGGCGAGGCCGAGCGCGGTCCGCAACGCGGCTTTCTGCGGCGCGGGCAGCGCGTCCATCCCTGCCCGCATCGGGTAGAGCAGCTGGTGCAGGCCCGCGTAGGCGAGGTTCTGCTCGGCCTCCACGCCGGTGGCCGTCAGCACGCGCACCCCGGCGACCGACGCGGCGGCGACTGCTTCCGCGACGAGCGCGGACTTCCCGATGCCGGCTTCCCCGGTCAGCAGGAAACCCGTGCACTCCCCCGGGCCGTCCACGAGCTCGGTCAGCCTCTTGAGCTCGGTGTCCCGTCCGAACAGCCCCATCCCGCCGCACCCCTGCCGTCGATGTCCCGACGGCGACGATACCCAGCCCCGTCCGCGGAACGTCCATCGATCGTCAACTTCCGGTTCCTAGGGTCGAGCCCGGAAGAAAGGTGCCAGAAATGCCAGAAGGACGAAGAGCCGGACGCCTGGCCGGGCTATTGGCGGCGGCCGTGCCGCTGGCCGCGCTGATCCCCCTCGCCGCGAGCGCGTCGACCCCCGCGCAGGCCGCCACACCGGCCTGCGCGGCGGTGCCCGTCACCGCGCCTGCGGGCGCGAAGATCGAGTCGGTGCAGGCGGAACACCACGACGGCGGGACCGTCTCGTTCCCCGCCACCCCGCTGGCCCCGGCCGGCGAGATCACCGGGGTGCCGGCGTACTGCCAGATCACCGTGACGGTCACCCACACCGGCAGCGACCACGTCAAGATCGCGGTGGCGCTGCCGGAAACCGGCTGGACCGGCCGCCTGCAGGGCGTCGGCGGCAGCGCCTACGCCGCGGGCAACTTCGGCCCGCCGCTGGCGCAGGCCGTGAAGGACGGCTACGCGGGCGTGACCACCGACGCCGGGGTGCGCAGCGAGCTCGACACCAGCTGGGTGGTCACCGCGAACGGCACGGTCGACCAGGCGCTGCTGACCGACTTCGCGTCCCGCTCGGTGCACGAGTCGGCCGTGATCGGCAAGGACGTCGTGCGCGAGCACTACCAGCGCGCGGTGTCGTACGCGTACTGGAACGGCTGCTCGACCGGTGGCCGTCAGGGCTACGAAGAGGCCCAGCACTACGCGAACGACTTCGACGGCATCCTCGCCAACGCGCCCGCGGTGAACTGGACGCAGTTCGCGGTGGCGACCCTGTGGCCGCAGACCGTGATGAGCAACGACCACCACTTCGTCAGCAACTGCGTGCTCGGCGCGTTCCAGCAGGCCGCGATCCAGGCGTGCGATCCACGCGACGGGGTCAGCAACGGCATCATCGACCGGCCGGACGAGTGCAGCTACGACCCGCGCTCGCTCGTCGGCGAGAAGGTGCTCTGCGACGGCCAGGAGGTCACCGTGACCACCGCCGACGCGGACGTCATGCGCAAGATCTGGAACGGCCCGACCGACGAACGCGGACGGTCGTTGTGGTCCGGGCTGCCCAAGGGCGCGGACTACACCTGGCTCGCGGGCACCGCGCCCGGGCCCGACGGGCAGTTGAGCGCGCCCGGGTTCCCGGTGGCCGTGCAGTGGGTGCAGGCCTTCCTGGAGAAGCAGCCGGGCTTCGACACGTCGAAGCTGACCTACGCCCAGTACCGCGACCTGTTCCGGCAGTCGGTGCGGGAGTACGACCGGGTCATCGGCACCTCGGACCCGGACCTGTCGGGCTTCCGCCGCGCGGGCGGCAAGCTGATCACGTTCGTCGGCACCGCCGACCAGCTGATCCCACCGGGCGGCACGCTCGCCTACCGCTCGCAGGTCGAGCGGCGGATGGGCGGCGCGGAACGGGTGAACGACTTCTACCGCCTGTTCCTCGCCCCCGGTGTGCAGCACTGCGGTGGTGGCGCGGGTGCCCAGCCGGTGAACGCGCTCGGCGCGCTCGTCGACTGGGTCGAGCACGGCACGGCCCCCGCCACGCTGGCCGCGCGCACCGTAGACGGTTCGGCGTCGCGGGACCTGTGCCCGTTGCCGCAGGTGTCGCGCTACCAGGGCCACGGTGACCCGGCGCTCGCGTCGAGCTACCGCTGCACGAGGTTCTGACCCCGGACGTGAAGAACGCCGTCTGCGCCGGATTTCTCCGGTGCGGACGGCGTTTTCGCGTGCTCAGCGCGGCAGGCCGCGCAGCAGGCGGAGGATCGTGGTCGTCACCGGCGCCGGGATGCCGTGCTTGCCGGCGAGGGTCACGACCGGGCCGAGCAGACCGTCGTGCTCCAGCGGGCGCCCGGCCTGCCGGTCCTGCAGCATCGAGGTGGTCAGGCCGGGGTCCGTCCCGGCGAGCCACTCGACGATCTCCCTGGCCCGCGTGCCCGTCAGGGCCACCCCGGCCGCCCTGGCGACCGAGGCGGTCTCGGCCGCGAGGTCCATCGCGATCGCCCGCAACGCCGGATCACCCAGCATTTCCATGCGCCGACCGGTCAGCGCGGTGAGCGAGTTGGCCACCACGTTGATGATCAGCTTCTCCCACGAGGCGAGCGGGAGGTACGGGCTGGTCTCCACGACGAGGCCGGAGCCGTCGTAGAGCCGGGCGACCGCGCGGCCGCCGTCGTCGTCGGGCACCACGATGCCGCGTCCGGTGGTCCGGCTGCGGGTGTGGCCCGGCCCGACGAGCTCGCAGTTGAGCCACGCCAGCGCGGGGACCACCGTCGCGGCGGTCAGCGGACTCACCCGCTCCCGCTGGTCGATGCCGTTCTGCGCGACGAGGACCCCGCCGTCGGCGGGCAGTCTCGCGAGCCACTCCGCGGTGGAAGGGGTGGCCCCGATCTTCACCGCGAGCACGGCCCAGCGCACCGCGGGCAGGTCGGCGGGCGTGGCCGCCCACTTCACCGGCTCTTCGCGGCGGCCGGTCTCGTCGGTCACCACGAGCCGGTCCACTTCGGACCGGCCGCACACGATCACGGGGTGTCCCGCACGGGCCAGGTGGTGGCCCAGGAGCGTGCCGAGCGCGCCCGCGCCGATCAGCGCGACGGGCTCGGTCGGGTTGATGGTCGTCACCACACCGACGTTAGCCGCGTTGTGTCGACGGCACGTGGACGGCCGGCTGGTCCCGCACGATCCATCCGGTTTGCCCAATCCGGGGAGTCTTGCTGCACCAGCGCCTCGCCACCGGCATGCCGGACGCGGCGCGTCAACCATCCGTCAACACGCGCAGCCCAACGGGCCGTCGGCCACCCGGCCAGGTGACGCCCGGCCGATCGGCCGATGTGGCCGCGCCTGGACTGGTTGTCTGATGAGGACCGGCACCGGAACGGGAGGGACATCGAGCATGCGAGGCAGGGTGTGGGCCGCGGCGGCGGTGCTGGTGGGGGCGGCGCTCAGCCCGGTCACGGCGGACGCCGCGCCGGGCACGCCGGGGGCGACCAGCGCGGGTGAGCGGCTGATCCCGACGCTGGGCAATGGCGGTTACGACGCCACGGGTTACGACGTGAGCTTCGACTACGACCCGGCCGTCACCACCATGCGGTCGTCGGTGGTGATGACGGCGCGGGCGGCGCAGAACCTGTCGTCGTTCGGCCTCGACTCGGTCGGGCAGCGGATCGAGTCGGTGACCGTGAACGGTGTCCCGGCCACGTTCACCGTCGACCCGGCGCACGAGAAGCTCCTGGTCACCCCGGCGAAGACGCTGCGCGAGGGCCGGACGTTCGAGGTCCGCGTCGGCTACACCGCCGACCGCGCGCGGAAGCCGATTCCGCCGTACTACGACTGGCCCGCCGACGTCCCCTTCACATGGGAGAGCTGGGCCGAGACCGACTCCGGGTTCGCCCTCATGGGCCAGCCGGACCGGGCGCACCTGTTCTTCCCGTGCAACGACATCCCGCGTGACAAGGCCCGGTTCACCTTCCGCGTCACGGTGCCGCGGGACCGGCAGGTCGCGGCCAACGGCACACTGCGCTCGCTCAGCACCCGCGACGGACTTTCGTCCTATGTGTACGGGACCGTGACGGACATCCCGACGAACGTGGTGCAGGTCGCGGTCGGCAGGTTCACCACGGTCGAGCAGACCGGGCCGCACGGGTTGCCGATCGTCAGCCACGTCCCGTCGACGATGGGCGGCTTCCGCGTTCCACCGCAGGCGACCGAGCAGTACGGGATCACCGACGCCAACGTGCTGCCGCGGATCACCGAAGCCGCGCGGCGCACTCCGGAGCAGGTGCGGTGGCTGGAGGACACGCTGGGCCTGCCGTTCCCGTTCGAGAAGTACGGGGTGCTCGGCGTGGTGGGCCCGTACGACGGTGTGGCGCTGGAGACGGCGACCCTGTCGACGTTCTCGGCGCCGGCACTGGCGCTGCCGCCGGAAGTGCAGTCGGAGACCATGGTGCACGAGCTGGCGCACCAGTACTTCGGCGACGCGGTGTCCCCGGCGTCGTGGGACGACATGTGGCTCAACGAGGGCCACGCGATGTACTACCAGAACGTCTTCGGCGCGTCGCAGGGCTATCGGAACCTGCTCGACACGATGCGCGAGCTGTACCAGCAGGACCAGTCCATCCGCGACCAGTCGGGCCCGCCGGCGCACCTGACGAGCCCGGGCGGCATCCTGCTGGACACCGACCTGCCGGGTGCGCTGACGTTGTTCGCGCTGCACGAAACCGTGGGGCAGCAGACGTTCGAGCGGATCGAGCGCGCGTTCTACCTCGAGCACCGGGGTGGCTCGGCGACGACGGCGGACTACATCGCGACGGCGAACCGGGTGTCCGGCCAGGACCTCGCACCGCTGCTGACGGAGTGGCTGTACGGCGCCAAGACGCCCGCGATGCCCGGTCACCCGGATTGGCGGAAGTGACCCGACGGTTTCCACCCCTCACGTGGCGAATCCGGTTCGGTATTCGAAGCTCACTCCACAACCGCCGGCCGGCAACGAAAAGCAAGCG
>NZ_JBHZEN010000072.1:0-13150 GCF_050958625.1 Amycolatopsis sp. 3B14 | reverse complement strand
TGATTGTGTTTCAGTCGCCGAGCAGGGTTGTCAAGGCGGGAAAGCGTGCCTTGACAACCCTGGTCGGCGACTAAAGATCGGCTGTGGATCGGGGGCGGGGGAGGTCTGGTTGGGGTAGTCGGTGTCGTTTCGTTGCCGGCTTGCGTTTTCGGGGCGGGGGAGGTCTGGTGCGTGGTCGGTCTTCTTTCGTTGCCGGCTTGCGTTCTTTTATTTGCTTTCGGTGTTGTTGTTTCGTCGTGCCCATTTTGGTGCGTGTTCGGGTAGTAGGCCGACTCCGATGACGTAGGCGGGGATCCTCCGGGCCCACGGCACCGCGTTCATCACCGTGACTAGCGGCTTCGGCGGTCCGTTTCGCCGTCCCTCGATCGCCGGCCGGACGACTGCCCGGTGCATGAATCGCTGGATCGCTTGGACCACCATCGTCGGCAGCAATCGGCGCCGTCGGATCCGCGCCAGGTCCCGGGCAACCACTCCGCGCCGCAGGGGGACGGCCAGCAACCGGGCCGTCGCGACGGCGTCCTGCACCGCCAGGTTGATCCCCACGCCCCCGATGGGCGACATGGCGTGAGCCGCGTCGCCGATGCACAGCACGCCGTTCCGGTGCCAGCGTGTCATCAGGTTCAGCCGCACGTCCAGGTGCTTCACGTCGTCCATCGAGGTGATCGCGTCCACCCGGTCCGCCAGCTGCGGCAGCACCGTTCTGATCCGGTCGCGGAACGCCTCGACGCCCTCCGCGCGCAACTGCCCGTCCAGCCCCTTCGCCGCCAGGTAGGCGACCTGGAAGTACTCCTCGCGCGGGATGATCACCGCGAAGTGCCCGTGTCGCATGCCCGGCATCAGCTCCGGCCGCTCCTCCCCGCGCCGGGGCAACCGCAACCACCACGTGTCGAACGGCACCGGGAACTCCCGCGCCCGCAGGCCGGCCTCCCGCCGCACCACCGACCAACGACCGTCGCACCCCACGGTCAGGTCCGCCCGGATCTCCCCGGTCGCGCCGTCCGCCGTCCGGTACCGCACGCCCGCCACCCGGCCCGCCTCCCGCACCAGCGAAGTCACCTCGGTGCTCATCCGCAGGTGGAACGCGGGCTCGGCCCGGCCCGCGTCCGCCAGCAGGTCCAGCAGGTCCCACTGCGGCACCATCGCCAGGTACGGGTGCGCGATCCGCAGCCCGCGGAAATCCGCGATCGTCAGCGGGGGCGGGCCGGGCAGCGACACGGTGCTCAGCCTGCTCTGCGGCAGCTTCGCGAACCGCTCGCCGAGGCCCAGCTCGTCCAGCAGCTGCAGCGTCGACGGATGCACCGTGTCGCCCCGGAAGTCCCGCAGGAAGTCCGCGTGCTTCTCCAGCACGGTCACCTCCACCCCGGCCCGCGCCAGCAGCAGTCCGAGCACCATCCCGGCCGGTCCGCCACCGACGACGACGCAGGTCGTGCGCTCGACCACGGCCACCACCCCCTTAATTCATCCTGTGTTGAATAAGACCAGCATGGCGCTCTCCGAACGCCTGGTCAAGCGGGATAGGCTGAACGGGTTATGACTGAGACAGTCCGCGCCCGCTTCTGCCCGTCGCCCACCGGAACCCCGCACGTGGGGCTCATCCGCACGGCGTTGTTCAACTGGGCCTTCGCCCGGCACCACGGCGGCAGCCTGGTGTTCCGCATCGAGGACACCGACGCCGCCCGGGACAGCGAGGAGTCCTACCAGCAACTGCTGGAGGCGCTGCGCTGGCTCGGTCTCGACTGGGACGAGGGTCCCGACGCGGGCGGCGAGTACGGCCCATACCGGCAGAGCGAGCGACGCGACATCTACGCCGACATCGCGCGCCGCCTGCTGGAGGCCGGCGAGCTGTACGAGGCGTTCTCCACCAACGAGGAGGTCGCCGAGCGCCGCAAGGCCAAGGGGCAGGACCCGCAGCTCGGCTACGACAACTTCGACCGCGACCTCACCGAGGAGCAGCGCGCCGCCTACCGCGCCGAAGGCCGCGCCCCGGTGCTGCGGCTGCGCATGCCGGATGAGGACCTCGCCTGGAACGACCTCGTGCGCGGTGACATCAGCTTCCCCGCGGGCTCGATCCCGGACCCGGTCCTGGTGCGCGCCAACGGCGATCCGCTCTACACGCTGACCAACCCGGTCGACGACGCCCTGATGCGGATCACGCACGTCCTCCGCGGTGAGGACCTGCTCCCGTCGACGCCGCGCCAGATCGCGCTGTACCGGGCGCTGGAGCGGATCGGTGTCGCGGAGTTCACGCCGCAGTTCGGCCACCTGCCGTACGTGATGGGCGAGGGCAACCGCAAACTGTCCAAACGGGACCCCCAGTCCAACCTGTTCAACTACCGCGACCGCGGGTTCATCCGTGAGGGCCTGCTGAACTACCTGGCCCTGCTCGGCTGGTCCATCGCCGACGACAGGGACACGTTCACGGTCGACGAGCTGGTCCAGGCGTTCGAGATCTCGAAGGTGAGCGCCAACCCGGCCCGCTTCGACGTCAAGAAGGCCGAGGCGATCAACGGCGTGCACGTCCGCGCCCTCGACGCCGAGGACTTCGTGCAGCGGGTCGTGCCCTACCTCCAGGCGGCCGGGCTGCTGCCCGCCGAGCCGACCGAGGAGCAGCTGGCCAGGTGGCGCACCATCGCGCCGCTCGTCCAGGAGCGGGTGACCGTGCTCGGTGACGCGGCGCCGCTCGTGCGGTTCCTGTTCGTGCCGGAGGAGGAGTTCGCGCCCGAGGAGGACGCGGCCGCCAAGAACCTCAAGGCGGACGCCGAACCCGTGCTGCGCGCGTCGATCGAGGCGCTGGAGGCGCTGCCGTCGTGGGAGACCGCGGCCATCGAGCAGGCGCTCAAGGACGCCCTGGTCGAGGGCCTCGGCCTCAAGCCGCGCAAGGCTTTCGCCCCGGTTCGCGTCGCCATCACCGGTCGCACGGTGTCGCCGCCGTTGTACGAATCGATGGAGCTGCTCGGCCGGGAAGTTTCACTCGGACGTCTGCGCAACGCTCTGCCCGGCGACGCAGAGTAGAAGCGGTCGCCGTCGAAACGACGCACTGAATCACCTTGTCGGCCGAACCGCTCAGCGTAGTTCTCGCCTAGCCTCGCTGGGTGGATTTTGCGCGTCCCGGCACACCTACCCGCGTCCGTGTCCCCGAGCCCGGTCTGGGGGATCCGGCGGATCCGTGGAGACCGTCCAGCCTGCGGCTGGTGTGCCTGGACATCGACGACACGTTGATCGACTTCACCTCCGCGGGCAAACGCGCGCTGTCGCTGCTGATCGGCCGGGCCGACCTGTGGCCGCTGTGGGAGCGGATCACCGACTGGCACGTCGCCCGCGTCGTCGCGGGGGAGATCGACTACGCGTCCATGCACCACCGGCGCACCCAGTGCTTCCTCGCCGAGATCGGCGTCGTGCTGGAAGCGGAGGACGTGGCCCGGTTCGAGCGCCGCCGCAAGGAGGTGCTGCGCAGCTCGTGGCGCCTCTTCGACGACGTCCTGCCCTGCCTGGAGTGGCTGCGCGCGGCGGACGTCCTCATCGCCGCTGTGACCAACGCCTCCGGCGCCCACCAGCGCGCCAAGCTCGCCGATCTGGGGCTCACCCGCTTCTTCGACCACGTGGCGATCGCCGGTGAGGTCGGGGCCGCCAAGCCCGATCCGGTGATGTTCCACGCCGTGTGCGCGGTGCTCGACTGCGACCCGAGTGAGGCCGCCCACGTGGGCGACAAGCTGCATACCGACGCTGTCGGCGCCCGGGACGCCGGCCTGGAGGGGGTGTGGCTCGACCGGACCGGCGGTGACGCGGAGGTGCCGGAGGGCGTGCACGTCATCGGAGGGCTGGACGAGCTCCCGCAGCTGCTGGTCAGCGAGTTCGCGCGGATCGGCGTGCCCGCCCAGCGCTGAACCCCACCCCCCGGTTACGCACCGCTGACGGGGCTAGGCTATATTTCTTCCCAGCGGAGCTGCTCCGAGTCGCGAATCGGAGTGGCAAACCGTTGGGGTATGGTGTAATTGGCAGCACGACAGATTCTGGCTCTGTTAGTCTAGGTTCGAGTCCTGGTACCCCAGCTGCAAGAGGAAAAACCGCCTCTGGTAAGGTTCCTCTCGCAACAAGGGAAAGAGCAAGTGCCTAGCCCCCGTCGTCTAGCGGCCTAGGACGCCGGCCTCTCACGCCGGTAGCGTGGGTTCGAATCCCATCGGGGGTACGTACCGCCAAGGAGCGCTGACTCATCGAGTCAGCGCTCCTTGCTTTGTTGTGGGGTATGGCTTCGATGCTCCTCTCTGCCGTCGGGCACCGAGGTTGGTGAAAACTGGGCGGGCACCTGGCCCGGCGCCCGCCCAGTGATCGTCCACTCGGGATTGTTCAGGTCACGACACCGGGCATCGCAGACGCCGGCGCAGTGCCCAGCCGCCGCCGAACAGGCCCAGCACCCCGGCGACACCCGCCGCCACCATCGGCACGGTCACGACCGTCACCGCGGCGTTGGCGGTGTTGTTCGCGGGTGCCGGGTCCGGCTGAATACCCCGCACGGTCGCGGTGTTGCGCATCAGCTCGACCGTGCCGTCCGCGGTCGCGGTCACCGTGATCTGGCTGCTCTGGCCCGCGGGCAGCAGCCCGCCGGTGCAGGTCAGGGTCGAACCGGAGACCGCGCAGCCCGGCCGTGCTCGACGACACGTTCGTCAGCCCGGCCGGGATCTGGTCGGTGACCGTGTAGCCGGACGAGTCGCCGCGGCCGTTGTTCGTGACGACGAGCAGGTACGCCACCGTCTCGCCCGCGTTCACCTGCGGCGTCGCGGCCTTCGCGATCGCCAGGTCGGCCGGGAGCGGGGTGTTGGTGATGGTGCACGTGATGTCGTCACCGGGTTGCGGGGCCACCGCCTTGGTTCCCGCCCCGACGGCAGCGCGGTCGTGCTGCCCGTGGTCGCGTTGCGGCACGTCCACACTCGCCAGCGAACTGCCCGGGCTCGCGGCCTCGCTCAGGGGTACCGGCTGCCGTTCGCGCGTGGCAGCACGGTGAGTGTGCCCGTCGTCGCCGTCGCGGGCGGTCCCGGTTCTGGCCGAGCCCGACAAGGTCATCACCGCGAACGCCACCGCTTCGCCGCCCCCGGTGCTTTGCAGCGTCTGGGAGAACGAGGTGGCCCCGACCGACTTGACCAGCACCGTGCCCCACGTGCCGTTGGTGCTGTTGGCGCCCGCGCAGCTGACGGTCGTGGTGCCGAGACCGGTCACGCTGTTCTGACAGCCGCCCGCGCCCGCGCCGGGGGTGAGCCTGGTGGGACCCCCGGGTTCGCCAGATGTCACTGCTCAGACCGGGTAGTGCGGGAAAACCTCACGGCGCTCATCCGAGCGGGGGAGAGCCGCCTGTCCACCGTGGACAAACCGGATGACAGCGCAGGCAGGCGGGGCCTAATCTCCGGGCATGGCCGAGATCACTCCCGCGCTCCAGGTGGCCCACACAGCCGATCTCGGCGCACCGGCCCTCGCCGCGGCCCGTGAGCTCTTGTACGACGTGTTCGAAGGCGACCTGACCGAGCACGACTGGGAGCACGCCCTCGGCGGTGTGCACGCCCTGCTGTGGGAGGGCCCGGAACTGGTGGCCCACGCGTCCGTGGTGCAGCGCAGGATGGTCCACAACGGGCGGGCCTGGCGCACCGGGTACGTGGAGGCCGTGGGAGTGCGCGCGGACCGCCGGCGGCGCGGCTACGGCGGCGTGGTGATGGAGCCGCTGGAACGTGTGATTCGCGAGGCCTACGAGGTGGGTGCGCTCAGCGCGTCGGACGAGGCGATCCCGTTCTACCGCTCCCGCCGCTGGACGTGCTGGCGCGGGCCGCTGTCCGCGCTCACGCCGTCCGGGATCACGCCGACGCCCGAAGAAGCGGGCGGGGTCTTCGTGCTCGGCACGTCGCTCGACCCGGACGGGGAGCTGACGTGCGACTGGCGCGACGGGGACGTCTGGTGAGCCGGTGGCGCCGCGGGCGCGGCGCCACCGGGGGTCACGCCAGGTTCGCGTAGACGACGATGTTGTCGGTGTAGCTGTGCTCGGCGTGGTCGAACACGCCGCCGCACGTGATGAGCCGCAGCTGCGGCTCGTCGGTGTTGCCGTAGACCGCGTCCTGCGGGAACTGGTCCTTGGGCACCTGCGTGGTGTGGTCGACCACGAACCGCAGCTGCTGCCCGTCGCTGCGATCGACGAAGATCTCGTCGCCCGGCCGGACGTCCTTCAGCTTGTAGAAGACGCCCGGCTGGTGGTTGCCGTCCACGTGACCCAGGATGATCGCCGGGCCGACGTCGCCGGGCACGGGGGACAGGCGGTACCAGGCGGCCTGCATCGGCTTGTCGACCGACGGCACCGCGATCTCGCCGTCCTTGTTCACCGCGACCGAGATGAGCGAGGACTCCGCGCCGATCTTCGGGATCCGCACCTGGGTCGGGCGCAGCTTGTCGTAGGGCTTGGTCACCGGGACCGACGTGGTGGGCGCCGCGGCCTGCGTGGGCTGCGGATCGGAGCCGCAGCCGGTCAGGACGAGAGCGAGCAGAACCGCCGGGGCGGCCGCGAGAACGCGACCGCCCCGGCCGGTGAACGGGTTGCGCATGGCGGTCAGAACCGGGCGGTGCCGCCGGCCCCGGTCTCCACGCCCGCCTTGGGCGCGAACGAGACCTGGGCGTCGCCGCCGTTGCTCTGCTGCCACTCGCCGGACTCGCCCGAGCCCGGGACCGGAGCCACGCCGCCGCCGGACGCGCCGCCGCCCTGCGGGGCGCCCGCGCAGGTCCAGTCGGCCGTGACGGTGCCGGAGTCGAAGGACTTGCCCTCGTGCAGCTGCACCAGGTAGTCCCAGTACCGGCCGTCCTGTTCCTCCTGGTACGGGCCGTCGAGGATGTCGAAGTCCGGCGACCACACGCCGGTCGGCTGGCCCGCGGCGCAGGCGATGATCAGCACGCCGGTGCCGTCGCCCAGGTCGATGCCGTAGGCGGTGTCGTCCTCGTACGGCGGCTCCTCCGGGGCGCTGCTGGAGGTCGACGTCGGCTCGCTCGACCCGGTGGTCGTCGTGACGGGCGTCGTCGTGGTGCCCGGGCTGCTGGTGAGGCTCGGCCGGCTGGTGGTCGTGGTGGCCGAGGACGTCTCGCTCGTCGTCTCGGCGGACGAGCTCGGCGCGGACGTCTCCGTGCTCTCCGGCGCGGCCGACGTCGTGGTGGTGACCTCCGGGGTCGTGCTCTCCTCGGCGAGCGCTGCCGGGGCGGTGGTGAGGGTGATCAGCGCACCGCTGATCACGGCTGCCGCGAGGCGGCCCAAGGGCTTACGCAAAGTGACTCCACTGGTGTTGCTCGGAACGCGCGGTGACCCCGACCGCCCTCGGCGCGCGCGTCATCACTCTTCTGGCCGAGGTTCTCGCGTGATCCTCCCCGATTCCGGTCACGGGGAGAAACGAAAAGGCATGTGACAGAAATTGTCCGGGAAATGTGTAACGCGGACGCCCTAATCGGCGATCGCGAATCGACGCGTTACATCAAGGGACGATAACAGCGCTCCGCCGCCGTGACCAGGCCGGTTCGGCGCGAAAATTTCCCACGGCTTGGCCGGTGGTCGTGGATCGCCAGGTGGGGACGGTCACGGAGCGTGGCGCCCGGCCGGGTGGGAAAGCCCTTTCGGTCGATGTTGTGAACCGTTCACCGGTGCCAGCATGGAGAGATCCCGATCTTGAGCCGTTGTGAGGGGCGGCTCACAGCGGTCTTGGTCTCGTTTCAGTGCCAATTCGGGTACGGGCGAGGCACAGTGGGTATTGCGATTGTGCTTGCCGAGGTGGCAGAGGAAGGGGGATTAGACCGTGACCGGACTAATCGGGCGTTTCTGGCGGCGCCTGCACATCGGTCGCAACCCGTTGGCCAGAACGTCCGACCGGGTCGAGGCTGCGCTTCTGTTGGTGGTGGTGCTGGGGCTGCTCGTCGCGGTTCCGCTGGCGTTGTTCACCGGGTCCCGGACGTATGGGGGTCAGCTGGCGGTTTCCGAAGAGCAGCGCGGTTCGCGGCACCTCGTGACCGCGACGCTGCTCGAGGACGCGCCGGCGCCTGTGCCGGCGACCGAGGGCGCGTTCTCGACCAGCAGCACGGCCGGGGTGCACGCGACGTGGACCTACAACGGCGGGGAGCCGAAGACGGGCATCGTGGCGGCCGACCCCGGCGCGACGGCCGGGTCGACCGTGCCGGTGTGGATCAATGAAGCCGGTGACCCGGCGCCCGCGCCGATCAGCTCGACCGACGCGGCCACGACCGGCGTGCTGGCGGGGATCTTCGCCTGGCTCGTGGCGGCGCTCGTGCTGACCGCGACGTACTGGATCACGCGCTTCGTGCTGGACCGCAGGCGCGCCGCGCGCTGGGAAGCGGAATGGGCCACGCTCGGCGACCGCTGGGCGCGTTCCTGACTGTTCTTACTGGGGTCTGACACGCCGCTCGTGGGCATCCGACGAGGATGCCCCCTGCGGCGCTTCTCCGCTCCGGCGGACACCACTGGGGTGACGGCTGCTGTCTTCAGCGGACATCACCGGGGTTCAGCGCTGCCGCCGTTGCCTGTTCCTTAGGGCGAACCGTGCCGCCGCTCGGGTTGGCGGCTGCTGTTTTTCAGCGCACGCCGCGGGGGCGGAACTGGATGCTGATCCTCGGCCCGACGGGGCGGTTCGTCTTCGGGATGGCGTGCTCCCATGTCCGCTGGCACGAACCGCCCATGACGATGAGGTCGCCGGGGCCCAGGAGTTGCCGCACGGTCGCCCCGCCGCCGCGCGGGCGCAACAGCATGCTCCGCGGCGCGCCGACCGACACGATCGCCACCATGGTGTCCTCGCGCGAACCCCGGCCGATCGTGTCGCCGTGCCACGCCACGCTGTCCCGGCCGTCGCGGTAGAAGCACAGCCCCGCCGTGCGGAACGGCTCGCCGAGCTCGTCCCCGTAGTGCCGGCTCAACGCGGCCCGCGCCTCGTCCAGCACCGGGTCCGGCAGGCGCTCGTCCTCGCCGTAGAAGCACAACAGCCGCGGCACGTCGACCACCCGGTCGTACATCCGGCGGCGCTCCGCGTGCCACGGCACGTCCGCCGCCAGGCGCTCGAACAACACGTCCGCGCCCGACAGCCACCCCGGCCGCAGATCGATCCACGCGCCGTCGCCCAGTTCCGTGCGCCGCGTCTCGGTCAGGGACCCGAGCGAACATTCCTCGGCCTGACCGAACAGCGAACCCTGCAGCCCTGCGGTCATGACCCGAGGCTACCCCAAATCGAACGTGTGTTCTACCCGCTGTCGGATCGCCGAACTCGTTGCCACCGGCCGGACCGGTCGGGAACTACAGCCGTTCCTGCAACGCCTCCGCCGCCGCGAGCAGATCCGCCGCCCAGCGCGCGCCCGGCTTGCGCCCTATCCGTTCCACCGGACCGGAAACCGACACGGCCGCGATCACGTTGCCCGCGGAATCCCGCACCGGCGCGGAAACACTCGCCACGCCCGGCTCCCGCTCGGCCACGCTCTGCGCCCACCCGCGACGGCGCACCTCGAGCAGCGTCCGTTCCCCGAACACCGCGTCCGCCAAGATGGTGCGTTGCGTGTGCGGATCGGACCACGCGGCAAGCACCTTCGCGCCCGAGCCCGCCGTCATCGACAGCCGAGTCCCGATCGGCACCGTGTCACGCAGCCCGCTCATCGGCTCCGCGGTCGCCACGCACACGCGCTGCACCCCGTCGCGCCGGTACAACTGGACGCTCTCCCCGGTGATGTCCCGCAGCTTCGGCAGTACCGAACTCGCCGCGTCCAGCAACGGATCCGCGGTGCCGCCCGCGAGTTCGGCGAGCGCGGATCCCGGGCGCCAGCGGCCGTCCGGCCCGCGCCGCAGCAGCCGGTGCACCTCGAGACCGACGGCGAGGCGGTGCGCGGTCGCGCGCGGCAACCCGGTCCGGGTGCACAGTTCCGCGAGCCCGCACGGATCTTCGGCGACGGCCTGCAGCACGGCGACGGCCTTGTCCAGAACGCCGATACCGCTCTGCTGGTCAGAAGAGCTATGCTGTCCCACGACGCGATACTAGCTTCCCGGGATTTGGGAAGTCCAGAATCTGGGAAAATCGAACCCGAGGTCGCTGACGTTCCCGCGACGGTCCTCAGGTTCCTTTGCTCCCAATCAACCTCGTGGGAGGAGCACAGATGACCACCACGCGGCCGCGGACACTGGCCGAGAAGGTGTGGGAGGCGCACACCGTGCGCCGCGGTGAAGGAGCGGAGCCCGACCTGCTCTACATCGACCTGCACCTGGTGCACGAAGTCACCAGCCCGCAGGCGTTCGACGGTCTCCGGCTGGCCGGCCGCAAGGTGCGGCGCCCGGACCTGACCATCGCGACCGAGGACCACAACGTCCCGACCGTCGACATCGAACTCCCGATCGCCGACCCGGTGTCCCGCACCCAGGTCGAGACGCTTCGGAAGAACTGCAAGGAGTTCGGCGTCCGGCTGCACCCGATGGGCGACGCCGAGCAGGGCATCGTGCACGTCATCGGCCCGCAGCTGGGCCTGACCCAGCCCGGGATGACGGTCGTGTGCGGTGACAGTCACACCTCCACCCACGGCGCGTTCGGCGCGATGGCCTTCGGTATCGGCACCTCCGAGGTCGAGCACGTGCTGGCCACCCAGACCCTGCCGCTGCGGCCGTTCAAGACGATGGCGATCAACGTCGACGGCAGGCTCCGGCCGGGTGTCACGGCGAAGGACGTCATCCTCGCCGTCATCGCCAAGATCGGCACCGGCGGCGGCCAGGGCTACGTCCTGGAGTACCGGGGCAGCGCGATCGAGGCGCTGTCGATGGAAGCCCGCATGACGATCTGCAACATGTCGATCGAGGCGGGCGCGCGCGCCGGGATGATCGCCCCGGACGAGACCACCTTCGCCTACCTGAAGGGCCGCCCGCACGCCCCGCAGGGCGCCGACTGGGACGCCGCGGTGGAGAACTGGAAGTCGCTGCGCACCGACGAGGGCGCCGTGTTCGACGCCGAGGTCCACCTCGACGCCGACTCCCTGACCCCGTTCGTGACGTGGGGCACCAACCCCGGCCAGGGCCTGCCGCTGAGCGAGTCGGTGCCGGACCCGGAGCAGATCGCGGACGAGACCGAGCGGTTCGCCGCCGAGAAGGCCCTGTCCTATATGGACCTCAAGCCGGGCACCCCGCTGCGGGACATCAAGGTCGACACCGTCTTCCTCGGCTCGTGCACCAACGGCCGGATCGAGGACCTGCGGGCCGCCGCGGACGTGCTCCAGGGCCGCAAGGTGGCCGAGGGCGTCCGGATGCTCGTCGTCCCCGGCTCGATGCGGGTGCGCCAGGCCGCCGAGGCCGAGGGGCTCGACAAGGTCTTCCTCGACGCCGGCGCGGAGTGGCGCCAGGCGGGCTGCTCGATGTGCCTCGGCATGAACCCGGACCAGCTGGCCCCCGGCGAGCGCAGCGCGTCCACCTCCAACCGCAACTTCGAGGGCAGGCAGGGCAAGGGTGGCCGCACCCACCTCGTCTCGCCGCTCGTCGCGGCCGCCACGGCCGTCCGCGGCACGCTGTCCAGCCCCGAAGACCTGAACTGAAGGAGCCCCCACCACCATGGAGCCGTTCAAGACGCACACCGGCATCGGAGTGCCCCTGCGCAGGTCCAACGTGGACACTGACCAGATCATCCCGGCCGTCTACCTCAAGCGGGTCAGCCGCACCGGTTTCGAGGACGGCCTGTTCGCCGCCTGGCGGACCGACGAGTCGTTCATCCTGAACCAGGAGCCGTTCAAGGCCGGCAGCGTGCTCGTCGCCGGTCCGGACTTCGGCACCGGGTCCTCGCGCGAACACGCTGTCTGGGCATTGATGAACTACGGCTTCCGGGTCGTCATCTCCTCCCGCTTCGCCGACATCTTCCGGGGCAACTCCGGGAAGCAGGGTCTGGTGGCCGCCCAGTGCGAGCAGTCGGACGTCGAGCAGCTGTGGAAGATCCTCGAGAACGACCCCGGCACGGAGGTCACGGTCGACCTCGAGGCGAAGACCGTGCGGGCCAAGGACTTCCAGACGACCTTCGCGATCGACGACTACACCCGCTGGCGGCTGCTGGAGGGGCTGGATGACATCGCTCTCACCCTGCGACACGCCGACGAGATCGACCGGTTCGAGGCGCAGCGTCCCAGCTGGAAGCCGGTGACCACCCCGGTGGCGGCCGGATAACACGAATTCCCTGCTCAGCAAGGGATTCGCACCCGGTCCGAGGCCGGGAACACCACGCCGAACGGCGCGCGGAAGGGCCCGAGAGGGTCGCTCAGGAGGCGGAAACCACGCCCCGCCTGCAGAAAAATTCCGCGCGCCGTTTGGAATTTTGGGCGAGTTGGTAATACCGTGTGCGTGAAGTCGGCCGATGTGGCCGTGTGACACGTAGTTCTTCATGGAGGACTGGAATGGCCAACAAGGCCCAGCTGATCGAGGCGCTCTCCGAGCGTCTGGGCGACAAGAAGGTTGCTTCCCAGGCGGTCGACAACCTGGTGGACATCATCATTCGCACCGTGCAGAAGGGCGAGAAGGTCAACATCACCGGTTTCGGTGTGTTCGAGAAGCGTGCCCGCGCGGCCCGCACCGCTCGCAACCCGCGCACCGGTGAGACGGTCAAGGTGAAGAAGACCAACGTCCCGGCCTTCCGCGCCGGCACGACCTTCAAGGACGTCATCAGCGGTGCCAAGAAGCTGCCGAAGGCCACGGCGGCGAAGCGCACGACGACTTCGACCCGCAGCGCTGCCGCTTCGACCCGCAGCACCGGCACCACCGCGTCGCGCTCGACGACCTCGCGGGCCACCACCGCGAAGGCGACGACCACGCGTCCCACCGCGACCCGCAGCACCAGCACGCGCAGCCGCGCCGCGGCCGCCACCAAGACGGCGGCCCCGAAGGCCACGGCTTCGAAGACCACGGCGGCGAAGTCCACCGCGGCCAAGAAGACGACCGCCACCAAGGCGGCCCCGAAGGCCACCGCGGCGAAGACCACTGCCGCGAAGAAGACCACCACGACCCGGAAGAAGAAGTAAGCGCCGTAGCGATTGCTTCTCGGCAGGGCCCCCGCGTAACCCGCGGGGGCCCTGCCGCGTTCTGTGCCCAAAACCCGAGCCGGGTGGTCATCCCGTCGCCTGACACCGGCGC
>NZ_JBHZEN010000071.1:0-18293 GCF_050958625.1 Amycolatopsis sp. 3B14 | reverse complement strand
ATCAAAAGAGTCCTCGCCGGAAAGCCACCGGGATGACCACCCAGCTCGGGTGTTGTTCAAAGATCAGGCGCGTGTGCGGCGAATGGTCCTCATCACGAACATGACGACCAGCAGGACCACCAAGCCGCCGCCGGTGCCGGCCAGCGCCACGATCATCGGCGTCCAGTTCTTCGGCGACGCGTCCGGCAGCCCGGACGGCAACTGCCTGCCCGCCTCTGCGGCCAGGCCCTCCTCGGCGGGCACGATCGCGGTCAGCGCCGCCACCGGGTTGACCACGCCGAAACCGGTGAAGTTGTCCCGTCCGCCCTGCGCGCCGGGGTGCTGCGCGGTCACCCGGATGCGGTTCATGATCTGCCGGGCGTTCAGGTTCGGGTACTGCGCGGCCACCAGCGCCGCCACCCCGGCCACGTACGGCGCCGCGAAGCTCGTCCCCTGGATGGGCGTCGCCTTGTCGTTCTCGATCGTCTGGTTCGCCAGCTGCGACGAGCCCTTCGACGGGTCCAGCGAGATGATGTTCGTGCCCGGGGCGGCCACGCTCACCCACGGCCCGTGCACGCTGAACGGCGCCACCCCGCCGGTCTCGTCGATCGCCGCCACCGACAGCACGTCGTCGGAGAACCACGGGGGCGTCACGATCGACCGGGGCTTGTTCGGGTCGGCCTGGTCGTTCTGCGGGCACGTCTCGGACGTGTTGCCCGCCGCGGCGACGACCACCACGTTCCGGTCCACGGCGTACCGCACCGCGGCCTGGATCGCCCGCTCGCCGTCGGTGATCGAGCCGTCCGCCGGCCGGCAGTTGTCCACCGACATGTTGATCACGTCGACATTCAGGTTCACCGCGCGCACGATCGCCTGCGCCAGCGACAGCGTGGTGCCCGCGCCGTTCGCGTCGTTCTGCTGCCGTCCACCGGTCTGCTGGCCGCTGGTGCCGCCCGCGGAGTCCGGTTTGGAGTAGTTCTGACTGGACTGCCGGATCGACACGATCGTCGAATCGGGCGCGACGCCGGTGAACCCGATCTGGTCCTGCGGCGTCTGCGCGGCGATGATCCCGGCCACCTCGGTGCCGTGACCGTCGCAGTCGTTCAGGCCGTTGTCACCGGCCGAAACGTAGTCACCGCCGCCCTCCAGCCGAGGCAGGTACGGGTGCCGGGTCACGCCGGTGTCGATCACCGCGACCCGGATGCCGCCGCCCGCCGAACCGGTCTTGGCGCGGGCGAGCTGCTGGGCCTCCTCGATCTGGAGGTACTGCTGGCCCCACGGCTTCTCCCGCAGCACGACCTCCTTCTGCCCGAGGTCGCGCGTCACGCAGGCGTTCTTCTGCTGGTAGTCGAAGCTGTTGCGGCCACCGTTGTCGCTCGGCAGGTAGCTGGCGACGAACGGCGGCGGCACCGCCCAGTACCCGCCGGAGCCGGTGCCGCCCGTCTGCGCCTGGGCCGTCCCGGTCGCCAGGACGCCGATCGACGCCGCCAGCAGGACGGTCGCCGTCCGGCCGGGCGCACCGAGTCTCCGCACGCGAGTTCCCCCTCGAATCATGCTCAGCCGAACGAGATGTGCCGCAGCGTGGCGTACAGGTCCATGACGGCCAGCGCGAGCGGCAGCACGGTGGCGATGCAGATCGCCTCGAAGATCTCGACGGTGCGGCGCAGCGGCGGCGAGAACCGCTGGTTGGGGAACACGACGCCGACCACCAGCGAACCCGCGCCGATGATCACCAGCGCGCCGAACACCCACAGCAGGCGGCCCATCGGGGTCTGCGTGCCCAGCCAGCCGATCAGGATGCCGGCGCCCGACACGATGCCGGTGGTCAGCAGCGCGACGGCCTGGCTGCCGTTGGCGTAGGAGCGGGCGCGCAGCAGCAGCACCATCGTCGCGACGGCGGCGGTGAGGATGCCCCACACGCCGGGCGCGGTCGCGGTGATGATCGCGGCGATCGCGGTCGCGCTGCCGCACCCGATCAGCAGGCCGGTCATGTAGTTGTGGGCGACGGCCGTGCGGCGCTCGATCTCGGCGTAGTCCGGGAACGTCGTGTCCTCTTTGAGCTCCTCCGCGGTGCCCGGCACGTGCGGCAGCGGCAGCTTGGCCAGCCAGATCGTCGCGCGCGGCAGCAGGGAGATCAGCGCCAGCGCGCCGGCCGCGGTGCCCGCGGCGATGCCGGCCGCCGGGTGCGCGATCAGGGTCGCGATGGTGAACGCGACCACCCCGATCACACCGGCCGTGGCGGCGGCGATGAACGTCGTGATGCCCGCGCCCATGATCATGATCGCGACCGCGGCCAGGATCACCACGAGCCCGCTGGCCAGCAGCAGGTTGGCCCGCACGGTCAGTCCGGGCACGGCGTAGAAACCGGCGACGAACGCGAACGGCAGCCCGCCCGCGGCGGCGATCACCACCCCGGTCGCCTCGGCCTGGTAGGCCTTCGCCAGCGTCGCGCCGACCGCGAGGCAGGCGATCGCGGCGACACCCGCGGTGAGCGCGGCGGCCAGGCCGTTTCCGCCGAACAGCGGGCCGCCGAAGAACAGGGCCACGGCCGCGGTGAACAGCGCCAGGCCGCCCGCGATGTGCCCGATGCGCCGCGCGGTCTCCTTGGTCCACGGCCGGAACGTGTCCGGCTGGGCGTCGGCGATCGCGTCGACCACGTCGTCGTACAGCGGCGGCGGCGGGTTGTCGTTGCGCTTGCGCAGCTGCAGCAGGTCGCCGTCGACGATGCCGAGCGAGGCGAGCGTCCGGCTCGGGTCGAGCGGCGCGTCGCCCAGCTTGGCCAGCGCCCAGCCGCCGTGGCGGGCGCCGCCGTCCGGCGAGGTCTCCCTGGCCATGTCGAGCAGCATCGGCATCAGGTCGGCGACCGCGACGTCGGCGGGCAGCGCCACGTCGATCCTGGTCCGGGGCGCGACCACCGTCACCCTGCTGAATACCGTCGTGCCCGTTGCCACTTGCCTGCCCCCTACCCGAGAGAATGCTGCGGGCTACTTATACCGAACGACCGTGTCCGCGGCAGCCGCTGCCCGTGAATTCCTGCCCAACGTGCACCCGCGGATCGTTCCGGACTGTCGGTGGGCGGTCCTAGTATTACTGCACCTGGCTCCGCCACGGGGGTGGATTCGGGCAATCGGTGCCGGGTTGGGCGGTCTCGGCCTCGGAAGAGGCCGTTGTTCGCTACCGTGTGGGCGCTGGAGGAGCAGGACGACTTGAAGAGGGGACCCTTCGGTGAGCACGCTGCAGTTCAAGAGGTCACCACGGCTTGCTGCGCCGCGCCCACCGGGTGGTGAGGTCCACCTCGAACCGCCGCCCGAGGTGCCCCGCACGATCCCGGGCAACGTCGTCCAGAAGATGATGCCCGTGGTCATGATCGTGGCCACCATGGGCATGGTCGTCGTCATGTTCACCACCGGCGGATCGGCGGCGCGCAGCCCGCTGACGCTGATGTTCCCGCTGATGATGCTCATGTCGATGGGCGGGATGTTCGCCGGCGGCGGCAAGAGCGGCGGGGCCAAGAAGGCCGAGATGAACGAGGACCGCAAGGACTACCTGCGGTACCTCGGGCAGATGCGCGAGCGGGCCCGCGAGGCGATGGCCGAGCAGCGCGCGTCGCTGGAGTGGGTGCACCCGGATCCGCAGGCGCTGTGGTCGCTGGCCGCGAGCCGCCGCATGTGGGAGCGCCGTCAGAACGACCAGGACTTCCTGCACCTGCGCGTCGGGCGCAGCTCGCACCGGCTGGCGACGCGCCTGGTGCCGCCGCAGACCGGCCCGGTCGACGAGCTGGAGCCGATCGCCACGCTGGCGCTGCGCCGGTTCGTGCGCGCCCACTCGATCGTCCCCGACCTGCCCACCCAGATCACGCTGCGCGGGTTCGCGGCGGTGAGCCTGAGCGGCGACAAGGAGCTGACCCGCGGTCTGACCAGGGCGATGCTGGCCCAGCTGGTCACCTTCCACAGCTGTGACGACGTGCTGCTCGCGTTCGCCACCACCGGCCGCGCGAAGGCCGAGTGGGAGTGGGCGAAGTGGCTGCCGCACGTCCAGCACCCCGAGCTGGCCGACGGCATCGGCCAGCTGCGCATGATGGCCGGTTCGCTCGCGCAGATCGAGCAGTGGCTGGACGCGGAGCTGCGCGACCGGCCGCGGTTCTCGCGCAACGCGACGCCGTCGCCGGACCAGCCGCACATCGTGATCGTGCTGGACGACGCCGAGGTCACCCGCGAGGAGCAGATCATCCTCGAGGAGGGCCTGGTCGGCGTCACGCTGATCGACCTCTCCGACTCGCTGGGCAACCTCGCCGCGCGCCGCGGCCTGCGCCTGGTCGTGGAGAAGGAACGCGTCGGCGCGCGCAGCGGCGGCGGCATCGAGTGGTTCGGCAAGCCGGACACCCTCAGCGTCGTCGAGTGCGAGGCGCTGGCCCGCAAGCTCGCGCCGTACCGGGTCGGCAGCGCGGCGCAGGAGGCCAGCGAGGACGAGCCGCTGCTGTCCAACCCGACGCTGCTGGAGCTGCTCGGCATCCCGGGCGACCCGATGACGTTCGACGTGCAGCAGGCCTGGCGGCCGCGCCCGGTGCGCGACCGCTACCGTGTGCCGTTCGGGATCGGCGAGTTCGGGCAGGCCGTCGAGCTGGACATCAAGGAAGCCGCGATGGAGGGCATGGGCCCGCACGGCCTGTGCATCGGGGCGACCGGTTCCGGTAAGTCGGAGTTCCTGCGCACGCTGGTGCTCGGCCTGCTGGCCACGCACTCCAGCACGACGCTGAACATGATTCTGGTCGACTTCAAGGGTGGTGCGACGTTCCTCGGCCTGGACAAGGCCCCGCACGTCGCCGCGACGATCACCAACCTGGCCGGTGACCTGACGCTGGTCGACCGCATGAAGGACGCGATCGCGGGCGAGGTCGCGCGGCGCCAGGAAGTGCTCGCGAAGGGCAACTACAAGAACGTCTGGGACTACGAGAAGGCCCGCGAGAACGGCGCCGACCTCGACCCGCTGCCCGCGCTGTTCATCTGCATCGACGAGTTCTCCGAGATGCTGACGGCGAAGCCGGACTTCATCGACATCTTCCTCCAGATCGGCCGCGTCGGCCGGTCGCTGCAGATGCACATGCTGCTCGCCTCGCAGCGGCTGGAGGAGGGCAAGCTGCGTGGTCTGGACACGTTCCTGTCCTACCGGATCGGTCTGAAGACGTTCTCCGCCGCGGAGTCCCGGGCCGCGATCGGCGTGCCGGACGCGTTCGAGCTGCCGTCGATCCCGGGTTCGGGGTACCTGAAGTACGACACGTCCACGATGGTCCGGTTCAAGGCGTCCTACGTGTCCGGTCCGTACCGGCCCGCCGGGATGCAGGCGGCCGGGCCGGTGGCCAACGTCGTGCGTGCGGACAAGCGGCCGCAGCTGTTCGTGCCCGACTTCGTGGAGCTGCCGCCGGAGCCCGAGCCGGAGCCGGTGCGCGTCGAGGCCGCGCCCCAGCCGCAGCAGGAGGAGGGCACCGAGCCGACCGAGCTCGAGGTCATCGTCGACCGCCTGATCGGCCAGGGCCCGCCCGCGCACGAGGTGTGGCTGCCGCCGCTCGACGAGTCGAACTCGCTGGACACGCTGCTGCCGAACCTCAACCCGACGGACGACCGCGGTCTGTCGCCGGTGGGCTTCTTCGGCAACGGCAAGCTGCAGGTGCCGATCGGCATCGTCGACCGGCCGTTCGAGCAGCGGCGCGACCCGCTGTGGGCGGACTTCTCCGGCGCGGCCGGCCACGGTGTGATCGTCGGCGGTCCGCAGTCGGGCAAGTCGACCCTGCTGCGCACGCTGATCATGTCGCTGTCGCTGGCCAACACGCCGGAGGAGGCGCAGTTCTACTGCATCGACCTCGGTGGTGGCACGCTCGCCGGCCTCTCCGACCTGCCGCACGTCGGTGGTGTCGCGGTGGCCCGGCGCGAGCCGGACAAGGCCCGCCGCATCGTGGCCGAGCTGAACGCGCTCGCCAACGAGCGGGAAGGCCTGTTCGGGCAGCTGGGCATCGACTCGATGGCCGACTTCCGCAACCGCAAGCGGCGCGGCGAGATCACCCCGGAGCAGGACCCGTTCGGCGACGCGTTCCTGATCGTCGACGGCTGGCGCGCCCTGCGCGACGACTTCGAGGAGCTGGAGCCGCAGATCACCGCGCTGGCCCAGCGCGGCCTGGCCTACGGCGTGCACGTGATCATCTCCGCGAATCGGTGGGCGGACATCCGCCCGGCCATCAAGGACATGCTGGGCACGCGTTTCGAGCTGCGGCTCGGTGACCCGAGCGAATCCGACATCGACCGGCGGACCGCGGTGAACGTGCCCGAGGGCCGTCCCGGCCGCGGCCTGACCCGCGACCGGCTGCACATGCTGATCGGCCTGCCGCGGATCGACGGGTCGAGCGACCCGGAGACGATCGGCGCCGGCGTCGCGGACGCGGTCGCGAAGATCAAGGCGGCCTGGCCGGGCCGTCCGGCGCCGCAGGTGCGGCTGCTGCCGGAGATGGTGTCCTACGAGGACGTGCTGTCGATGGACAAGCAGCGGCACACCAAGCTCATCCCGATCGGCATCAACGAGGACGAGCTGGCGCCGGTCTACCTGGACTTCGACGCCGACCCGCACTTCATCGCCTTCGCCGACGGCGAGTCCGGCAAGACGAACCTGCTGCGGCAGATCACGCGCGGGATCACCGAGCGGTACACGGCGAAGGAAGCGGTCATCGTGCTGGTGGACTACCGGCGCACGATGCTCGGGTTCGTGGAGGGCAACCACCTGCTCGGCTACGCGGTGTCGGCCAACCAGCTCGACGGCATGGTCAAGGACATCGTGGGGTCGATGACCCGGCGGCTGCCCGGGCCGGACGTCACGCAGGAGCAGCTGCGCAACCGGTCCTGGTGGAAGGGCCCGGAGCTGTTCATCGTGGTCGACGACTACGACCTGGTGGCCACGCAGACGTCCAACCCGCTCAAGCCGTTGTCGGAGTTCCTGGCCCAGGCGAAGGACGTCGGCCTGCACATGGTCGTGGTGCGCCGCACGGGTGGCGCGTCGCGGGCGGCCTACGACCCGATCATCGGCAAGCTGAAGGAGATCGCGGCGCCGGGCATCGTGATGAACGGCAGCAAGGACGAGGGCCAGCTGCTGGGCAACGTCAAGCCGTCCGCGATGCCGCCGGGCCGTGGTGTGCTGGTGAGCCGCAAGGTCGGCAAGCAGTTGATGCAGGTGTCGTGGATCCAGCCGGACTGATCAGGACCGTCCACATCGGAGCGGGGCACCAGGGCCGTGGCGCGGCTCTGGTGCCGTTTCGCGGGGGCGCCTCGTGACCTTGCGCGTCGCAGTGGACTTCGGGACGTCGAGCACGTGCGTGGTGGCCGCGCTGAACGGGCGGCCGCCGCAGGTGGTCGTCGTGGACGGGCAGCCGCTCATGTCCTCGGCCGTGTACGCGGCGGCCGACGGCACGCTGTTCGTCGGGCAGGAGGCCGACCGGCAGGCCGCGATGGACCCGTCGCGCTACGAGCCGAACCCGAAGCGCCGCATCGACGAGGGCGAGCTGCTGCTCGGCGACCGCGTCCTGCGGGTCACCGACGTCGTGCGGGCGGTGCTGGAACGAGCCGTCACCGAGGCGCGCCGCCTCGCCAGCAACGCCGAGGTCGGGCTGCTCGTGCTGACCCACCCGGCCGACTGGGGCGCGGTCCGCACCCGGCTGCTGCGCCAGGCCGCGAGCGGTCTGGCCCGCGAGGTCACGCTCGTGCCGGAACCGGTCGCGGCCGCGGTGTTCCACGCCGCCACCTTCGCGCCCGAGGAGATCAACTCCGACCGCACGGTGGAGATCAGCAATCGTCCCGGCGCGACACTGGCCGTGCTCGACCTCGGCGGCGGCACAGTGGACGTGAGCGTCGTGAGCCGGGTGCCCGGCCACCGCGGCGGGTTCCAGGTCCTGGCCACCCGGGGCGACCCGAGCTTCGGCGGCGCCGACGTCGACCAGTTGCTGCTGGAGCACGTCGGCAGCCTGGTGTCCTCGGCGGACCCGGACGCGTGGCGCCAGCTCGTCGAGGGTCGCGAGCTGACCGACCGGCGCCGTCGCCGCGTGCTGCGCCAGGACGTGCGTGGCGCCAAGGAAACGTTGTCCCGGCACGCCTACACCGACGTGCCGATGCCGCCGCCGTTCGCCGACGCGCACGTGACGCGCGAGGATCTGGAGCGCCTGGTCGCCGCGCCGCTGGGCCGCGCGGTCGAGCTGACCTGCGCCGCGATCGAGGAGGCCGAGCTGCGCCCGAAGCAGCTCAGTGCGATCTTCCTGGTCGGCGGGTCGAGCCGGATCCCGATGATCTCCCGGCTTGTCCACGAGCGCACCGGCGTGGTTCCGACCACTCTGGACCAGCCGGAGACGGTGGTCGCGCGTGGCGCGCTGCTCGCGGTCCAGAAGGCGCCCGCGGCGCCGCCGCCGCGCGTGCCCGCCCGGCAGCTCGCCGACCAGCGCACCGAGGTCGTGCGCAACCCGAACGCGCCCCGCCCGGGGTTCTCGCCGCGGCCGCCGACACCGCCCGGCGGGTTCAGCGGTCCGGCCGTGCCGCGCCACGCGCCGCAGGGCGTGCGCCGCCCGCCGCCCGGGCCGCCGCGCCCCGCCCACCACGGCTCCGGCCCGGGTTCGCCGCCGCGCGGGATTCCCGCGCCACCGGCGCGGAAGAAGCCGAAGCTGCCGTGGATCATCGGCGGCGCGGCCGTGCTGGTCGTCGCCGTGGTGGCCGGGCTGGTGCTGGTGTTGAGCGCGGACGGGGAGCCGGAACCGCCGCCGGGGAAGGTCGTCGCGCAGTACCACTACCAGTTCACCGCGCCGCAGGACTGGACGCAGACCGGTGGCTCGCCGGACCTGCGGGAGACGCTGATCAAACCGGACGACGCGCAGCAGCAGTTCGACTCGGTGTCGGTCCAGGAGCACCCGCTGTCCTACGACGCGTCGGCCGATCCCGGCCGGCTCGTCAGTGAGTTGCGCTCGCAAATCGAGGCGGCGCCGGCGCAGTACTCCGGGTTCAACCCGGAAGCCACCTACGCCGGCCGGAAAGTGGTCTTCTACCACCAGAACCTGCCCGGCCAGAACGCGTCGATCGACTGGTACGCGCTCGCGCAGGGGAACGTCCAGGTGAACGTCGGATGCGTGTACGCGAACGAAAACGCGCGTGAGCGGGTGAACGCCGCGTGCACGCAGGTGATCCGGACGCTCAACATCAGCGCGTGAAAACCCGTTCGGGTGAGCGCGGCATTCACACGCGCAACTACTTCCGCGAACGGCGGGACAAGGCGGAACCGGCCATGGCAAGGTCATCGTCGTAGGTCCGTAAGGCGGTTGGGATCGTTACGGACAACACCACGACGAAGGGGGTAGTTCCTCATGGCAGGCGGCTTTGAAGGGGATCCGGCAGAATTCGCGGCCGCGCACCTGAAGGTGTCCGAGGCCAAGCTGGCGATGGACCAGAACCTGATGCAGCTGGCCAACAACATCGAGGCCACGCAGGCGGGCTGGACCGGTCCGGCGGCCAAGGTGTTCCAGGACGTCATGGACGCGTTCGCCCAGAAGTCGGCGAAGCTGAACGACGCGCTCGAGCACATCGGCGAGATGCTCAAGTCCTCCGGTGTCCAGTACGAGGTGCAGGACCAGGAAGTCAACCAGCAGCTGAGCTCGCTCCAGGCCGCTCTCGAGGGCCTGTGATCGCGGCCTGAGCGCCGTCACCACACCTGACTTCCAGACCAGAAAGGACAATCATGTCGGGCCCGATGAAGGTCGATTACGCCACCATCCACCAGGCCGCCACGGACTGCAACAAGACCGGCGGCGAGCTGGAGAACCTCTTCACCCAGCTGAAGTCGGACCTCGCTCCGCTGACCAACAGCTGGACCGGTGACGCGCAGCAGGCGTGGCACGACCGGCAGGAGGAGTGGAACCGCGCGCTGGAGGACATGAAGGGTCTCCTCGCCCGCATCGCCACCGCGCTGCCGCAGATCGCGGACGGCTACCAGTCCACCGACACCGGCATCACCAAGATGTTCGGCGGCTGAGTATTTCCCGGAAAAGGGCCCCGGCGTGCGCCGGGGCCCTTTTCCGTTGGTCAGCGCGGCATTCCGACTTCGTACTGCGCCTGGTCGTTGAGCACGCGGACGGTGACCTTTTTCGGTTGTCCCGCAACGGTCACCGTGCATTCGAACGTGGCGCCCGTGCGGACCGGCTGGTCATCGGGGCACTGGGCGTTCTTGACGTCCCCCTCGCCGAAGTCCTCGCGGAGGATCTTGACGACGCCGTCCTGGACCGCGGCCTGGTCGAGGGTGTCCCCCTGGAACGCGCCGAGCAGCCAGGCGCCGACACCACCCCCGCCGAGCAGCACGACCACCGCGGCGCCGATCAGGAACGGCTTCTTGGAGCGCTTGGGCTTCTGCTCGCCGAACGCGCCGAACCCCCCGTAGCTCGGCTGCCACTGCCCGCCCTGCTGCGGCTGAGGTCCGGTCCCCGGGCCGGGGGCAGGTTGGTGCTGTGCCTGGCCGGGCTGCTGGTTCCACCCCTGGCCCGGCGGCACCTGGCCGGTTTGGTGCTGGCCCCAGGGCTGGGGGACTGGCCCGCTGGCCGGGCCCTGCTGGCCCCAGTTCTGCCCGGGCGGTACCGGGCCGGTTTCGGTGGGCTGTTGCCCCCAGGGCTGGGGGACCGGTCCGCTGGCCGGGCCCTGCTGGCCCCAGTTCTGCCCTGGCGGTACCGGGCCGGCTTCGGTGGGCTGTTGCCCCCACGGTTGGGGGACCGGTCCGCTGGCGGGGTTCTGCTGGCTGGGCTTGCCCCAGGGTGCGGTAGCGCCCGCTTGGTCAGCGGGCTGCTGGCCCCACTGCGGTGGAACCGGCCCGCCGGCCGGGCCCTGCTGTCCCCAGGACTGGGGGACCGGTCCGCTGGCGGGATTCTGCTGTCCTGGCTGCCACCCCGGCTGTTGCGGCTGGTTCACGCCATTCACCTGCCCTGCCCCTGGATGTCGTCCATCCGGGCGTAGAAATCCGCCACCGCCGCGCTGTCTGCCAGCACCGTGACCTGCGACGGGTCCGGGATCTTCGGCAGGTCGACCTCGGACGGCGTGCCGTCGAGCCGGTAGTGGTAGTCGATCTCCAGCTCGTGCCCGTTGCCGGTGATCTTGCCGGTCATCTCGATCTCGGTCAGCTTGCCCCGCGGGTCCAGCACGACGCGCGTCTGCAGCGTCTGAGCCTTCATCTCGGCCGTCAGCTCGGCGCTGATCGCGGCGGGGAAGGTCACCACGTCGTTGTCGATGAACGCGGTCAGGGTCACCTCGGCCATCAGCTCGACGCTGCCGTCGGGCTTGCTGTTGGCGCGCTTCGCGCCGTGGCCGCCCTCCACCGAGTCCTGCACGGCGCCGAGCATCTTGCAGACCGTCTGCGCGCCCTCCCAGTAGCACTCGTTGTACTGGCCCGACGTGTACGGCATCTGCACCCACGGTGTCGGCGCGAGGCTCGCGTACACGGGCCCGAGCAGCATGTACTCGACCGGGCTGTTGGCCGGGTGGTAGACGTCCAGGTACTCGTTCGAGTCGAGGTTCGAGTGGTTGCGGCTCAGCCGCGCGGGCGGGTGCCCCAGCTGGACGGCGCTGATCGTCGCGTTCAGGCGCCGCTCGTCGAAGCGAACCACCTGGTCCAGCCGGGTCTTCCTGGTCTCGTTGGCGCTGAACTGGTCGGACAGCTTGTTGAGCGTGTCGTCGAACTTCGCGCTCACGTACGCGGCGGCGTCCTCGCCGTCGGGCACGGGCGTCCCCGCCTTGGCACTGCCGCACCCGGCGAGCAGGGCCACCGTGGCGAGCACCGCGGTGAACCTCGGTAGGCTGGATCTCGTTCGCGCGGACACGCCGGTGGCCCCCTCCAGGCGGAAAACCGTGTTCTCGACTGCGCGCAACCCTAGTATGTAAGCCGGGGACACCCCGCCTTCAAGGTCGCCGAACCCGGCGGGTATCTTTATATGTCGTTGTGCGTGCAGCAAGCGTTCGCGCTGGGTACGCACTCGACCCCAAACGCACCGTTGACCACGAGGTAAACCCTTGCCCACGTACAGCCCTAAGCCTGGCGATGTCACCCGTGCCTGGCATGTGATCGATGCCGAGGATGTCGTGCTCGGCCGGCTCGCGACCGAGGTCGCCACGCTGCTGCGCGGCAAGCACAAGCCCACGTATGCACCACACGTGGACACCGGTGACTTCGTCATCATCGTCAACGCCGAGAAGGTCCGCCTGACCGGTAACAAGCGCGACCAGAAGTTCGCGTACCGGCACAGCGGCTACCCGGGCGGTCTGCGCAAGCGCTCGTTCGGCGAGCTGCTCGACACCCGGCCCGACCGGCTGCTGGAGAAGGTCGTCAAGGGCATGCTGCCGAAGAACAAGCTCGGCCGCGCCCAGGCGAAGAAGCTGAAGGTCTACGCAGGCCCGCAGCACCCGCACGCTGCGCAGCAGCCGCAGCCGTTCGAGATCACCAAGATCGCGCAGGTCGCCAAGTGAGTGAGGAAGTGTCTGTGACCAGCACGGAGACCGAGACCGAGGCCCCCGAGGCCACCGAGGCGGTCGTGACCAGCGAGACGCCGGCCGCGCCGCGGCCGTCCCGCGCTGCCGGTGGCTCCGCCCAGACCGTCGGCCGTCGCAAGGAGGCCGTCGTCCGCGTGCGGCTCGTCCCCGGCACCGGCAAGTTCAAGCTCAACGGGCGCAGCCTGGAGGAGTACTTCCCGAACAAGGTGCACCAGCAGCTCATCCGCGAGCCCCTGGTGACCGTCGAGAAGCCGGACTCGTTCGACATCTTCGGCAACCTGACCGGTGGCGGCATCTCGGGCCAGGCGGGCGCGCTGCGCCTCGCGATCGCCCGCGCCCTGGTCGAGGTCGACGCCGACGACCGCCCCGCGCTGAAGAAGGCCGGGTTCCTGACCCGCGACGCGCGCGCGACCGAGCGCAAGAAGTACGGCCTCAAGAAGGCCCGTAAGGCTCCGCAGTACAGCAAGCGCTGACCTGCGCCAGTCCCACGCGAAGGCGCCCATCCGGTTCCGGGTGGGCGCCTTCGTCGTTCCTGCCCAGGTGACACACGGGCTGGATATGTAACGTGCGAAAACGGCGTTCTTCCAGCGGAACGCACCCTGGCGACGATGTTCCGGGGGAGCGTTACCGTCGAATCGGGGGACGCTAGGTTGTCGGGGTTGCACGGCTCGAGGAGAGGATGAGATGGCTCGCCTTTTCGGCACCGACGGGGTACGAGGCCTCGCCAACGGGGAGCTGACCCCGGAGCTGGCGCTGTCCGTGGCGGCCAGCGCGGCCCGCGTGCTCGCCGCGCACGACCGCTCGCACCGTCCGGTCGCGGTCGTCGGGCGTGACCCCCGGGCCAGCGGCGAGATGCTGGAGGCCGCCGTCGTGGCCGGCCTCGCGTCGGCGGGCGCGGACGTCCTGCGTGTGGGCGTCCAGCCGACTCCCGCGGTCGCCCACCTGGTCGGCGCGCTCGAAGCCGACCTCGGCGTGATGATCTCCGCGTCCCACAACCCCATGCCGGACAACGGCATCAAGCTCTTCGCCTCCGGCGGGCACAAGCTCCCGGACGGCATCGAGGACGAGATCGAGGCGGGCCTGACCGGTGACGGCCCCCGCCCCACCGGCGCGGAGATCGGGCGGGTCAGCGACGTCGACGACGCCCTCGAGCGCTACACGAACCACCTGCTCGCGGTCACCCCGCACCCGCTGACCGGCCTGCGGATCGTCGTCGACTGCGCCAACGGCGCGGCCTCGTTCGCCGCGCCCGAGGTCTACCGCAAGGCGGGCGCCGAGGTCATCGCCATCCACGCGGAGCCGGACGGCATCAACATCAACGAGGGCTGCGGCTCGACCCACCCGGAGAAGCTCCAGGCGATGGTGGTCGAGCACGGCGCCGACCTGGGCATCGCCCACGACGGCGACGCCGACCGCTGCCTCGCCGTGGACGCCTCCGGTGAACTGGTGGACGGCGACCAGATCATGGCGATCCTGGCGCTCGCGATGGCCGAGGCCGGGGAGCTGACCCACGACACCCTCGTCGCGACCGTGATGAGCAACCTCGGCCTGCACCTGGCGATGCGCGACCACCAGGTCAACCTGCGCACGACGGCCGTCGGCGACCGGTACGTGCTGGAGGAGCTGCGCGCGGGCGGGTACGCGCTGGGCGGCGAGCAGTCCGGCCACGTGGTGTTCCCGGCGCTCGCCACCACCGGCGACGGCCTGCTCACCGCGCTGCGGGTGATGAGCCGCGTCGCGTCGACCGGCAAGCCGCTGGCCGAGCTGGCCGGGGTGATGCGCAAGCTGCCCCAGGTGCTGGTCAACGTACGGGTCTCGGACAAGGCGACGGTCGCGAAGTCCGACGTCGTGCGCGAAGCGGTCGAGGCCGTGGAGGCCGAGCTGGGCGACGAGGGCCGCGTCCTGCTGCGCCCGTCCGGCACCGAGCAGCTGGTGCGGGTGATGGTCGAGGCGCCGGCGCAGGAGACCGCCCAGGCCGCCGCGGACCGCCTCGCCGGAGTCGTTTCGTCCGTCTCCTGAACCGACTGCGGATTGTCGTACCCGGTAGGTACATTCTGTGCACGACACGGAGCGAGGGGGAGTGGTCGTGGCCGGGTACGAGGTCGATCCGCAGCAGCTCAGCGCCGCCGCCGGCACGGTGCGGGACGAGCCGGGGACGCAGCTGCGGTACACGCTGCCCAACCTCAAGGAGGTGCGGATCACGGCCGAGGACTTCGGCCGCAAGCACCACGAATCCTTCGCCGGGTACCAGGCGGGCGTGCAGCGGCTGGTGGCTTGTGTGGACAGCTATGTGCGGGCCTCCGGTGAGTTCGCGGACAAACTGGGCCGCGCGAGCGGGTCCTACACCGCGGCGGACGACCGGTCCCAGGGCGACGTGCGGACGGCGGCGAGCTGATGGCGGAGCGGCTGCCCACGATCGAGGAGGTCCGGCAGCTCGTCGACGACCCGGGGATCGACGACGAGACCAAGCGGACCCTGCTCGTCCGCTACTTCGACGCGATCGGTGACGTCGACCCGGTCGTCTACGGCTTCCGGAACGAGGACGAGAAGAAGCAGCTGCTGGAGTCCTATCAGGATCGGTTCGGGTTCACCGACCGGGACCTGACGGACGGCGCCTTCGCCTACGACGCGTACTCCGCGGCGCAGGGCAGGCACGACGCGAACATGCAGGCCGCGCGCGAGGCGCAGGCGCGGGCGGTCGGCGACGGGAAGGCGCGCCTCGACTCGTTGAAGGGGTCCGACACCAGCCCGGGGGCGGCGAACTCGAACGAGATCCTGGACGCCGGCGCGGCGGGGCTGGACAGCTTCCGCACCTGGCTGCCCGTCTACAGCAGGGCGCGCGCGGTGGCGGCGCCCGGGCTGCCGGACTTCCGCCTGCAGGAGCTGATCGACCGGTACGACGAGCAGCGTGACATCCCGTTCGACAAGTTCGCCGCCGGGGTGACCGAGATCGTGCAGGTGCGGGAGTCGGTCGCGGATGCCGCGCCGTCGCAGAACTCCGCGATGCAGGCGTTGTTCGGCTCCTGGGAGGGCGACGGGAAGAGCGCGGCGGCGGCGTCCTGGACGAAGTTCGGGGACGGGGTCAGGACGGTCGAGCAGTCGCTGGAGCACGCGGCGGACGTGGTGACCCGGACGATCGCCGCCGTCGCCGGGTCTTGTCGGGACAAGGCTTCGTGGGTGCTGCAGTACGCGTTCCAGACTTGGCCGCAGCAGCAGGGCCTGACGGCGCAGGACACCGACCGGCTCGCGCGGATCGCCGAGCTGGGGCGCAACGCCAGCGCGGACGACTTCAAGCACTTCATCCCGTTCCTGGTGGGGCAGCATTCGCCGTTGGCGGGGCAGTTGGTCGTCGGCTCGTCGTTCGGGATGCCGGACGAGCTGCTGGACGCGGTGCAGTCGTGGGCGAAGAGCTGGCTGGCGGAGTTCTGCGGCTGGTTCGCCGGTTTCGTCGGCGAGTTCCAGGCGATGTGCGAGAACACGCGCGTGGCGGTGGCGGCCCAGTGGTCGGCGTTGAACACCGAGTTGCAGCAGGTGCCGGACAACCCGTTCGCCGGGGTCGGCGAGGCCGCGCCGGTCGCGTCTCGTAGCTCCGGTGGTGGTGGGGCGAGCGGTTCCGGCGGGGGTGGCGCGGGTTTCGCAGGTGGCGCGGGCTCGTCGGGTGGTGCCGGCTCGGCGGGGGGCGCTGGTTTGGCGGGTGGCGCTGGTTCGGCGGGTGGCGCGGGCGCGACGCCACCGCCCGCCGCGCCGGTCGTGCCCCCGGCGGTGGCGCCCGTCGTGCCGGCCGCCGCGCCGGTGCCGGACGAGCGGGACACGCTGACGGTCCAGCGGGGCGACAGCAAGCTCGAGATGTCCGAGCCGGACCAGACCGGCCGGATGGCCATCAAGATCGACAACGGCGACGGCCCGCCGAAGGACTACCAGCTCACGTGGGGCACCCCCGACCCGGCGACCCCCGCGTACACCCCAGCCGGGGACGGCAAAATCCACATCGACGACGGCCCACTGCACATCACAGCCGAACGCCCCTCCGGCGAGACCGGCCCCACGGTGGTCACGATCGACGACGGCACCGGCACCCCCACGACTTACACCCTCGGTGAGGAGCCGGCCGCCCGGTCCGCCGCTTCCGGTGCTGGGTTCGCTCCTGGTGCCTCCGCGACCTATCCCCTGGGTGAGGAGTCGGCCGCTCGGCCCGCCGCTCCCGGTGCCCCCGCGACCTATCCCCTCGGTGAGGAGCCGGCCGGTCGGTCCGCCGCTTCCGGGGCTGGGTTCGCTTCTGGTGCCCCCGCGACGTATCCCCTGGGTGAGGAGCCGGCCGGTCGGTCCGCCGCTCCCGGTGCCGCCCCCGGCCTCTCCACCGACCCGGCCCAGCGCCTCGGCGCGCCTGGCGCACTCGGCGGCCTCAACCAGCCGGCTGTCGCCGCAGATTCCATCTCCCTCGCCGATGCCGCCCAGCGGTGGGTGGCTGGCGCATTCGATGACCTCGCCCAGCCGGCTGCTGCCTCCGGGCCCCTCCCCGATCAGGCTCAAGGCGCGGGTGCCGACGGCGCGCCCGATGGCACCCAAGCGACGATGTCCGGCGCCGCTGGTGCTGGTCCGAACCTCGCCGAGGCTGTCGGTCCGGGCGCTACCGGCGACCCGTCGCTCGGCGGTCAGGAGCACACCACCTCGGCGGCCGCGCTGGGTGGGGTGTCCGATGGGCTCGCCGGGCAGGGCGCGGTGAGCGGCTCCCTCGGCGATCCCGGCTCGCTCGGTCACTCCTCGGCACCCGCGGCGACCGGGGCGACCCTCGGCACCGCGCCGGGGCTCGATCCCGTCGGGGCGGCTGTCGATCCGAGCGGGATGAGCATGCTCGGCGGTCTGCCACCCGCCGGCGGGAACCAGGGCGGCGACGATCCGGAGCGGTCGTCCCGCGCCTACCGCGTCGACGGGGACATCTTCGACAGCCCCGGCTCGGGTGGCCGCATCAGCGGCTCCCTGGACGAGGAGGAAACCCGCAGGTGAGCGAGTTCCAGACGAAGCTCGACGCGATCGCCGCCGAGCGCGTCGCCCGTCAGGACCTGATCGGCCGCCGCGTCGCGGCGAGTCTCGCGGAGAGCGAGGCCCGCACTGGCGACCTCACGCGGGAGGCCGCCGCCACCGTGCAGCGCCTCGCCGAGCAGGCCGCCCGCACGAGGACCGCCGCCGGCTGGGAGCTGCCCGAGAAGTCCGACCCCAACGCCTCACTGGGCATGGACTTCGAGGACCCCGAGATGGCGACCGAACCGACCAACCGCCACGCGCCTCCACCGGAACCCCAGACGCGCCGGGGCCGCCACGCCCGCCCCGACGAACCGGAGGACGACTACTCGACCAAGGACTGGCTGGGCTGACCCCCGAACCCGTGGACGAACGGCCGCGGCTGGTGGGCGGCTTTGGCTGAGGGTGGCGCTGGCCGGGCGCGGTGGCCGAGCTCGAAGCGCGACCGGACTCCTGCACCTGACGAGCGTGCTCGGGCCCGGCCGGTAAGGACACCGGCCGCGGCGCTGGTGGTCGGCGAGAGTTCTGGGCCCTGCCAGGGCAGACAATGCGGAGACCGCACCGCGGGCCAGGAGATTTCGGCGGCAAGCTGTGGCGCCCGAGCGACCACGAAGCCTCAACCGCGGCGCGACGGTACCCAGCGCCGCGCAGGCCGGCGTTGGGCGCAAGGTAGGCGGCACGCTCGGTGCTGCGCAGGCTGGCGTTGGGTGCAGGGTAGGCACACGCAGTGCCGCCCAGGCTGGCGCTGCGGCGCGA